>NZ_CAXAHB010000155.1:0-1508 GCF_963968385.1 uncultured Oceanicoccus sp. | reverse complement strand
GTGTACTAGCTTCCCAAATTGGGTAGAAGTGTAGTCCGATGGCATTGCTGCTCGGTACGACGGCTCCCGATATGATGTTGTTTCCGTACAGGAGGGATCCTGCGACTGGTTCTCTGATTCCATCGATGTCTACAGGGGGTGCGGCAATAAATGCAGTTACAAAACAAATAGTGGCAGCCAGCAGGCAAGGAATCATAAGGATACCAAACCAGCCAACATAAAGTCGATTGTTAGTAGAGGTTACCCAGGAGCAAAACTCATCCCAGGTAGACCTCTGTTGTTGTTGAAGTACAGCGGTCATTAAAAGTGCGGGGTTGTTGTTTACGAGGGTATGTATTTGAGCACTTTAATGAAGCCCGCCCAAGGCTCACGTCCAGTGGCGGGCTGTATGGATCAGAAGCTATACTTCAGACCAGCCTTGGTACCATAGGTGTTGGTGTCATCGAACGCAGCCGACAGCTCACCATAGACGGAGAGCTTGTCGGAGGCGGCAACAGAGCCAAAGATCTTGCCAGTCAGCACGGTCTCTTGTTCGCCACCATCAGGCACGACAACAGAAGGACCGCCTTGGACTCCCCAAGAACCGAAAAGACCTTCAGACTCATAGCCGACATGGAAGTCGGTAGTCTGACTGGTGAAGTCGGAGCCGGTAAAACCAGCGTTGTTCTCAACGTTCACGTAAGGACCGGCAATAGCGGCACCGTGTGCCATACCGAGGAGGAGACCGGAAGCGATAATAGATTTCATGTGTGTGTTACTTTTTCTTTTTAGCAGTTTTAGCGGAGCGGGTAAAATTAGCTTTGGTAGGTGCTCCTTTACTACCAACCTTTCTCATTTTTTCACCACTGCCAGCAGCAATACGCTTGCGCTTGGCGTGGATGTTTGCGTAAAGACCTTTCTTTGCAGCCATGATTAAGCTTTCTTGATTGTAGGTGCAACGCCTAGACCCGGATAGTATTTTACAGGTGTACTCTTACGGGGTTTAGCGTCTTTTATTGAAGGCGCGTTAGCTGGAAATGGGGATTGACCAACGTATCCAGTATTAAAATCTTTTTTAAGATTACGTTTCTTTTTCATTAGCATTTCCATTTGCGTAGTGCAAGAGCCTTCCGTGTAGGACGACCCTTGCTGTCTTTCATTGGTCCTTTGACACCAGACATGCGAGCGCAGAAGGACCGCTTGCGTGGACCACCGCCAGGCTGAGGAGCCTTGAGCTTTGATCCCGTCTCTCTATTGTACTTCTCACGGCCAGCCTTTGTCAAGCCACCGGAGCGAGATTTATGTTTGCCAATCTTTAGACTGACATTTTTTTTGCGGACCTTCTTACGTGCCATGTCACTTCTTCATGTTTTTAGCAATAGCCTTAGCTACCTTTGCAGGCATCTTAGGGTTTTTTGCTTTGAGCTTAGCAGCCTTGCCGTTCTTCTTAGGGCGACCAACCTTTGAACCGTATGTTCCTTTACCTTGTGGCATTACCAGACTCCGGGGATGATTTGACCAGTGAGTGC
>NZ_CAXAHB010000154.1:0-1528 GCF_963968385.1 uncultured Oceanicoccus sp. | reverse complement strand
GCTAGTGCTCCCACTGGAACCACCATTGCACCCTGCCAGTAGCAAAGGGATAAACGCAGCATATATGCCGATGGCTGTGCTAGATAGTGATATTTTCATTATTGGTACTCCAATTATTATTGTTCGCGTCATGCTTCTTTGACGTTGGGTCTGGGAGGTCTAGACGAACATGGTTTAAGTGTTAGTTTATCTTATATTTAAGCTATTTCTCAAGTGTCACTTTTGTTAGTTTTTAAGGAGAACTTTTTTAAGGGAATTTTGTCAGTGTGCAGTGCGTCAGTCATGCAAACCCCTTCGTGACGCTTAGGTTTTATTTGATTGCTGTAGCAAGGGGTGAGGCACAACTGCGTACATCCGATGGTGTAAGTCCTGTCCATTTTTTAAAAGCTCGCCGGAAATTGGAATCATCACTAAAACCCAACTTCTCTGCTGTTTCAGATATTGTTAGGTCGGTATTTTTAAGCAGGTTTAACGCTAGATTCCGACGAAAATCGTCGACAATGCTTTGGTAGCTAGTATTGTTATCTCGCAACTTCCGGCATAACGTGCTGCGTGATTGATTGAGTTTTTCGCATATCAATTTCAGAGAAGGGGTGTCGGGCATTGTATCCATTAATATGAGCATAATTTGCTCTTCAATAGATAAGTGTGATTGCCATTCTTGTAGCAATTTTTGACAGTGTCTCTCTTTAAGCGCCCGTACAGGTTCGTTACTGGTTAATATCCGGCTTGTCATAGACTCGTGGTCAGTCGATACACTTGTTGTTGCTGCGCTAAATTCGATATCGCAACCAAAGATGGTTTTATACATTTTCCAGTGGGGTGGCCGCGCGTAAGTGACTGAAATGCTGTTGTAGGTGAGTGGTTTGCCGCTCAAAAAGCGAGCTTGGTGGAGTAGGCAATATAGCAAGGATTCGGTTAAAAACCACTTCACAGCGTTGGATGCCCCCTGTGGGTAGATGTGGTTTATTTCGGCTCGATAGCCACTTTCTTCGGTGGAAATCTCAAACTGTACCGGTAGAGATAATAGCGGATAATAATTGAGAAATGCTTCCAATGCCTGTTTGATATCGCAACAGGACATGATTAGCTGCCCCACAGTGCCGGCTGCAGATATATCGAGTAATTTGCCATATTCGAAGCCAAGCTCGGATGTTATGACTGGATTTAACACTCGCTCCAACGTGGCCAAATACTCGGCTTGGCTTATTCGCTG
Source organism: uncultured Oceanicoccus sp. (assembly GCF_963968385.1). Taxonomy (NCBI): domain Bacteria; kingdom Pseudomonadati; phylum Pseudomonadota; class Gammaproteobacteria; order Cellvibrionales; family Spongiibacteraceae; genus Oceanicoccus; species uncultured Oceanicoccus sp. The sequence goes on along the minus strand of NZ_CAXAHB010000154.1, from coordinate 312 downwards.
GCGGTGATCGGTGAGGTCGTAGGCTAATCCGCAGTGATTGGCGGGCATGTGTCCGGCTGATTTGAGAACATCATGGAGTAGGGAAATATAGATAATGCTGATGCTATTATCATTTAGTGAAAATCTGTCATTAGAAGATCTCATAAGCTTAAACTGCATGAATTATTATTGATTTACGACCTTGTCATTCTCTACAATAAGCCGGTTCATTGTTAGGTCAGTTTTAAACTGTCGACAGATTACTCCGGTATAATCGCTATAAAGGAATCATCTTCGGTCAGTTATGGTATTTTCCCTCACTGAAGTACGATA
>NZ_CAXAHB010000153.1:0-1573 GCF_963968385.1 uncultured Oceanicoccus sp. | reverse complement strand
ATGGGCTATCAATATGAGCTATCGACAGCCAGTATAAAACCCCTACAATAGCCTCAGGCCATCACCTTCAAGAAATTTATGACTGCGCCCCCAACAGCACAACAAAACTGCCCCCTCTGTGGCCAAGCCAACCTTTGCGCGATAGCCAATAATGCCGAGGCAAAGCACTGTTGGTGTATGGACGCTACCATCCCTCCGTCATTAATTGAACAAGCCAACCAAGGCAGCGACGAAAAAATTTGCATCTGCCAAACCTGTGCGCAACAGACCAATTTACTGGCCAAAAACCTTAACAAAGAGCCATTATGAAAGATAACCCCGTGACCGGTTTTAACTATTTAATACAGGGTTTTCAATTAATGGCCCGACCGGGCTTAAGGCTGTTTGTACTGATACCACTGGCTATCAATATGATTATTTTTTCTATTTTGATCAGCCTTAGCATGGCGCAATTCAGTGATTGGATTGAAGCGATAATGGGATGGGTGCCGGATTGGCTGGCATTGATTCGCTGGCTGCTTTGGCCGCTGGCGGTGATATTAATATTAACCGTGGTGATGTACAGCTTTAGCCTAATCGCCAATATGATTGCTGCCCCTTTTAATGGTTTGCTGGCAGAAAAAACCGAAGCGTTATTAACCGGAGAAGAAGTGCCAGGCTTTGAAACCACAGCACAGGCGTTATTATCCTTCCCTAAAAGTATGGGTCGCGAACTGGCCAAGCTACTCTACTATATCCCGCTGGCACTGGTGGTATTGGTAATAAGCTTTATCCCACTCATCAATACCCTAGCACCACTACTCTGGTTTTTATTGGGCTCATGGATGATGGTCATTCAATATTGTGATTACCCGATGGATAACCACCGCGCCAGCTTTGCCGAAATGAAACAACGGATAAAACAAAAGCGCCTGACATCCACCGGCTTTGGCGCCGGCGTTATGCTGGGCACCATGATTCCGCTGGTTAATTTAGTCATTATGCCGGCAGCGGTTTGTGGCGCTACCGTTTATTGGGTAACAGCCATAAAACATCATTAAAAATCGCTATTAGCACTCAGCCTATCCCACTCTAATCTATGCCAAAGATTGACGGCTTGGCTTATATTGGAATAAATCGCGTCAGCCTATAAAGCCAATTTGAATTGATAGTGGGTTGTCGATATTGAGAAAAACTTTTGCGCTAACTGCACCAACAAAACCGGTGGCAACCGTTTACAACCGATTTTGATTTTGATTCTCGCGATATGGGTTTCAACGGTGCGATTACTGGAACCTCTAACCTTGGCAATCTCCTTTGCTGACAAGCCCAATGCCAAGCCAACACATACCTGCTCTTCAGTAATGGTGAGTTTTCGAGGACTTACCCCAAGCACAACTTTGCTAACTTCTGTCCGTATATGATGCCGTAATTGTGATTCCACGACCTTTATATTGTCAAATTGACTGTCATTAAGCTTTCTGTAGCAATCAAAATAAATCATTTGAATATGAACTCCATATTCGTACAACAAATCTATTGGATTGGAATGCAGTTTGTACACAATATCATCATATTACGCAACTAAGTAAAT
>NZ_CAXAHB010000152.1:0-1665 GCF_963968385.1 uncultured Oceanicoccus sp. | reverse complement strand
GATTGGTAATATTTTTCGTCGCATAGGGTATAGTTAGCACTCCAAACTGCGGATTATGAGAGGTACTCACTTGTTTAATACTATTAAGCGTTTATTTGTAATGATATTGCTGATTGCGCCATTACCTGCGCTGGCCGAACTAAGTATCCAGCAGGGCTATATCCGTGCCTTGCCTCCGAGCCAGCCAACAACGGCTGCCTTTATGCGCTTGGTCAATACCGGCGATAAAGATGTTGTCATCACCGGCGCTGCGGCTAGCGGTGCCAAAACAGCCGAGATCCATAGCCATAAACACCATAATGGTATGATGAGTATGGTCAAGGTGGACCGAGCGGTTGTGCCTGCCAATGGCGAACTTGTCATGGCGCCAGGTCAGTATCATTTAATGCTAATCAATTTAACCAAACCTTTGCGTGAGGGCGATCAGATGCGCATTCAGCTGTTCAATGGCGACGTTGAATTAGTGAGTGCCATATTGCCAGTGCGCAGTGTGTTGAATAAGCACCACTAGCAAGGCTTGATTGGCCTTTGAGGTGAGTATGGATTTTCAATCAACAAAGCAGCGACTATTGCAGTGGTGGGATAACGGTGTTGATAGTCTAGGTGCGGGTCTGCTGTCGAGAACGGCCGTTATTTGCTTGGCGTTTTATTTCGTGGTCGCCTTTTTTGTGAGTATTTATTGGTCAATAACGCCGGCAGTATTTTCCGTTAAAGAGAATGCGGCGGCCATGGCCGAAGCAGAGGCGCCGCCGCTAGTGATAGGCGCTACCACCACCTCGGCACTGATTCGCGTAACCTCTACCCTGTTGGATAAGCAGGGTGGTTTTCTCAGTAATGATATTTTGCCGCCGGGTTTGTGGTTGGATAATATGCCGAATTGGGAATACGGGGTGTTAATTCAATCTCGGGATTTGGCCAGAGCCTTGCGAGAAAGTTTTAGTCGTTCGCAATCGCAATCCAAGGAAGATGAAGATTTGGCCAAGGCAGAACCTAGCTTAAATTTCTCTCGCGATAGCTGGGCAGTACCTGCCACCGAATCAGAATATCGTAATGCATTAAAATATTTAAATAATTACCTTAGCCGATTGGAGGATCAAACCAATACCCGCTCTCAATTTTATGCCCGCTCGGATAATTTACGTTACTGGTTAAAAATCGTCGAAACCCGTTTGGGCAGTTTGTCACAGCGTTTAAGTGCCAGTGTGGGTAAGCGTCGGCTAAATACCGATTTGGCCGGGGATGCGGTGGCTCGCCAGTCAACCTATGCGCCAAGCGAGTTGGAAGTCAAAACCCCTTGGACCGAAATTGATGATATTTTTTATGAGTCGCGCGGCAGCGCTTGGGCCTTGCTGCATTTTCTAAAGGCAATTGAAGTCGATTTTAATGAAGTATTAAAAAATAAAAACGCTTTGGTAAGCTTGCAGCAAATTATTCGAGAGCTAGAGGCCACGCAGCAAACCGTTTATAGCCCAGTGATTTTAAATGGCATTGGCTTTGGTCTATTGGCCAATCATTCACTGGTGATGGCCTCTTATATTTCTCGCGCCAATGCGGCTATTATTGATTTGCGTGATTTATTGTCTCAAGGTTAATTGGCTGAATCACATATAAACATTCATCGATAGATTGTCAGTCATTGATAGGCCGTCATCCCTAAAATAGTTA
>NZ_CAXAHB010000151.1:0-1715 GCF_963968385.1 uncultured Oceanicoccus sp. | reverse complement strand
GGTTAAAGCTACATATATGGTAAATAAAGTCGTAAAAGCTGGTCGTATTCCTGCAGTTTTAGTCGGATGGAACATATTTGATGCGCTACTTCATGTTGCGATTGACATGGCAGAGCCACTCCGAATAACTGGCAACATTATTGCTATTTTTGTTGCGGTTGCGATATTGATAGGTGCTCCCAAAAAACTTTCTTCTAGCCTGTTGCTAGCTGCATTTATTTCAATTGTTGCTCTAAACACAGTTCATGTAAGTGAGCATGATTTTGCAATTCCCATGCTCATTTTCATAGGCCTAAGTCTGTACTTGCTTCTCCGCTGGACTCAAATCTTAAAAATAGAAGATTTGAAAATTAGGGAACCTAAGAAGCAAAATTACTTTCATAAACGATGGTTTGCTGTAGCATTGTCGATTTTTGGAGTGCTAGTTATATTGGCCGTGGGAGTTATGAACTCGCTGAATATGCAAGATCAGCTATTTGACGGCGCTTTAAAAGAAGCTGATTATTGGAGTGATGAGCCGGTTATTTTATCTGCCGGTATGGGTTTTGAGGGGATTATTGGTTGGCCGGAAGTAAATGAAGAAACTGTTCGAGAGGCCGAAGGAACTTGGTATGGTTCAGTAATGTGTACAAATGGAGAGGATCCTCCAGCTGGCGCATATACCAGCATAGTAAGCACAGCCGGGGTTGAATTATTCTACAAGGGTACTGCTGAGGACGATGACGGGTTGCCAATTGTATTTAGTTGGCCTGTAGCCACAGAAACTGTTGATCTAACCGATTTTCAATTCACACTGAATACAGGCGAGATCGTTTTTCCAAATAGCGCTGGAATGTTGCCAAACTGGGAATTAAATGAACGCAATACGGTTGTTGTGTTTGGTGATTTTGGCAATCGGGGTTTCAGTAGCGAGGATGGAGCAATTTTCCCTGTAAGGCTAGATATTGTTGAAGACGAAACACCGCTACTACTTATTGGTCCGAACGGCCAAGAATTTAATGCAGTGGGCTTGAGCTGGGAAACTGATGCAAGCCCTTATGATTCGGGACCGAAATTGGTCGGGGCTAAACTGAACCATGTCGGTAGTGAGGCAATGGGTGAAGGTGGTTTGGGAGTTGGAGAAAGATCTGGAGTTTTGCCAAACGACGAACTATCACTGTATGACGAGGCTGACTTTCGCATACGCGTGCTAACAACAGGAGGCTTCTCACCCGATGGTATTACTGGTTTGACCCCCACAATGTTTGAGGACTTTTTCCGAATTCACGCCAATGGGTCTAACGGTGAAGTAGTTCTCTTGGAAAAGGTGGGGCAGGAGTATCTAGTAGCAGGCGGAACACTCAGAATTGTTGGGCTTTCGGATTTGGGGCAAAAAGAAAATCCTGATGAAGGAATCTTTTATGATGATTGTTATGCTGAAGATAGGGATAACTACATAGACATAATCCTAGTTGGCGACGAAGCAGCAGCACGAAACATTACCCATGTAGAAATCCCATCACTAGAGGGTGGTTACAGTGCCTTTTACAATCCTGGTGGTCCTGGCCCAGAACCATTTGAGGGCGTTAGGTATACCGCTCCGGGACCAGCAGATCTGGAGCCTGTCATAAACGCCCTAGATAATCCGATGCGAGTTAGTCGCGAAGCCAAGAATTAGAATGTTTCTAGTCCCTACCGCTACAAGGTAGAGGTTAAAGCTACATATAATTAATAAT
>NZ_CAXAHB010000150.1:0-1739 GCF_963968385.1 uncultured Oceanicoccus sp. | reverse complement strand
GGCAACGATATCTCAAAAGCGCCGAAGACCTTGGGTAATTTGACCATCGCTTATACACCGTTAACGGTGCCCGGATTAAGGTTGGAAACCGAATTTTCCCACTTGGGTGATTACTATACCGATGAAACCAACAGCCAGCGCTATGCTGGGCATGATTTAGTCAATCTGCGGGCCAGCTATCAAGTCAACGACCAGTGGCAAGTCTACGCGCGGATGCAAAATATAGCTGACAAGCGTTATTCAACTTATACATCCAATCGTGTGGGTAATACGGAGCTGGATTATCGTCCGGGTATGCCTCGTAGCGTCTTTGCCGGTATCAAAATGAGTTTTTAGGCTTGCCGATAACGAGGTATTAACAGCATGAGCCCCTTAGCGAAGTTTGCCCAGTTATGGCACCAGCGGCTGACATGGCCAGCGGCATTGGCCATGCTGCTATTTGTGATCTCTGGCATTAGTCATCCCATTATGGTCTGGACTGGGCCGCAACAAACAGCTTTCTTTCCGCCTAAGCAGAGTTTTGATAGCTCGCAGGTGGAGGCGATGGTGAATATCCTTCAGCAAAATCATATTGCCGAGGCGTCATTGGTCAAGCTGGTCCCCGCCCAGGATAAAGTGTTATTACAGATAACAAGAGACCTGCAACAACCGCGTGACTATTATGATCTCAGTTCAGCGGTGTTACTCTCTGACTACGATCAGCAGCAAGCGAAATGGTTGGCATCCTATTACACCGGAAGGAGTATTGATGAGATTAAAACCGTTGCCTACAAAACCGATTTTGATAGGGCATATCCCGCGGTTAATCGTCAGCTGCCGGTTTGGCGGGTTGATTTTATCGGTGAAGATAATTTAACGGCTTATATTCATACCGAAACCTTAACCGTTGCTGCCATCAATAATGATTGGAAGCGCGGGCTGCAGTGGTTGTTTCAAGTACTGCATACCCAGCACGCCTTGCAGGATATACCATGGCTTCAGTTTACGGTGATGAATCTGTTGATGGCGGTATTAATGTTCTTTTCCGTTATGGGGGTGATACTGATCTTTGCGCTACCCAAGCGAAAAAAAATTACCCATACAAGTCGTCGCTGGCATCGGCGTTTAGCGTTGGTTATCTATGTGCCGCTAATCATGTTGTTAATCAGCGGTTTTTATCATTTATGGTTTAGTTATCTGGATACTAATGCTCGTGAGCAGCGATTATTGCCCCCGTTATCGTTAACCCAATTAAAGGGTACTTCCGATAGCTTTAAATCTGCCATGGATAGATATCGTGATCAGCCGCTGGATCAAGTCAGTTTGATTGCCAATACCCAGGGCGAATTGTTTGCTCGGCTTAGTGTGCCGAATGGCGCGGCTGGTAAGGCTATTACCAGAGAGCAGCGCTTTGCAGGTAAGGGGCAGGAAAAACAAGCGGTTTATATCCCATTAAAGAGCGATAGCCGTTTGGATGATAGGGGGTTTGTAAAACAGGTTGCTGCTTATTATCTACCTGCAAATACAGAGATAACAGCGATTGAGCCAATCACTTTCTTTGGTCCTAGTTATGATTTTCGCAATAAGCGCTTACCGGTATGGCAGATTGATACACAAGCACAGCGAATCTTTGTCGATGCAAAAACCGGCATCTTGGTTGATCAAATTAAAGCGGCGGGCCAATACGAGCGTCTAAGCTTTCAAATGCTACATAAGTGGAATTGGCTAACGCCAATAACTGGCAGGTTTGTTCGCGATAT
>NZ_CAXAHB010000149.1:0-1785 GCF_963968385.1 uncultured Oceanicoccus sp. | reverse complement strand
ATAGGGATTTAGATGCTGAAGTATTAGCTCTGACGCCAAAGGCTTGGATGGATGTGTCTATCCCTTATTGGGAAGGACCAGTGGGCATTTCGGGTAGTCATTTTGGGCGTGGTTATCTCGAGATGACGGGCTACCAATAAGACTAAATAGCCACAGAAATACTCTCCAAAAAAAACTCTTGCGTATTATGAAAAACTCAAATAAGTGAGCCGCAAAAATCGGGGTGTTTCATGGCAAGTAATGATTTAGAGACTAAACATTTAGAAACGCTTGATCGAGATTTGGGACGTTTCTCCTCTCTTGAAAAGGCAACATCGTACGTAGCAAAACCATTAGTGGCGCCAGCTCTGGCGCTAATATTTATCATCATAGTAGGAATTTTGGCTGCCACAACTTTGAGCGGGGTTAGCAACACTATTATAATTGTCATTGCAGCAGTACTCGGCGCTTATATGGCTTTAAACATTGGCGCAAATGATGTGGCCAATAACATGGGCCCTGCCGTAGGTGCTAATGCGCTGACTATGGCGGGAGCTATATTAATTGCCGCTATATTTGAAAGTGCTGGAGCACTAATTGCTGGTGGCGACGTGGTTTCGACTATTGCCAAAGGGATCATCGCTCCAACAAGTATGCAGTCAGTTGATGAGTTTATTTGGGCTATGATGGCCGCGTTGCTTTCAGCTGCCTTATGGATAAATTTAGCTACTTGGGTGGGAGCACCTGTGTCGACCACACATTCGATTGTGGGAGGCGTAATGGGCGCTGGAATTGCCGCGGCGGGTTTTAGTGCGGTCAATTGGATGACTATGAGTAAAATTGCGGCCAGTTGGGTTATTTCACCTGTACTTGGAGGCGTTATAGCAGCGCTTTTCCTTTGGTTAATTAAGTCTCGGATAATTTATCAGCCGGACAAAATAGCTGCTGCAAGAAGGTGGGTTCCTATTCTTATTGCAATTATGTCAGGCGCATTCGCTAGCTATCTTGCGCTTAAAGGCATAAAGAAGATTATTAAAATTGATATCCAGACGGCCATTATAATAGGTTTTCTGATTGGTGTGGCTACCTGGGCAATCACTAAGCCAATAATTGCAAAGCAATCAGTTGGTATGGAAAACCGTAATAAATCTCTAAAGCAACTTTTTAACATTCCACTGATAGTTTCTGCAGCACTACTTAGTTTTGCACATGGTGCAAACGACGTGGCGAACGCCGTTGGGCCACTTGCTGCAATTGTTCAAGCTTCATCTTCAGGCGAATATATTACTGCTATTTCAATACCCTTATGGGTAATGGTTATTGGCGCTGCAGGAATATCATTTGGCTTATTTTTATTTGGCCCCAAACTTGTTCGAGTAGTTGGAAGTCAAATTACAAAGTTAAACCAAATGCGTGCTTATTGTGTCGCGCTATCTGCTGCTATCACAGTGATAGTTGCTAGTTGGCTTGGTTTGCCCGTGAGCTCAACTCACATCGCAGTGGGTTCTGTTTTTGGTGTTGGTTTTTTTCGGGAATGGGATAGTGCCCGACGTATGAAACTTGCAAAACTTTCAAGTGATAAAAACCAGCTAGTTGTGGCCAAGGAAGAAAGAGCTCGTCGAAAACTGGTTCGTAGGTCACACTTTATGTCGATTATTGCGGCATGGATAATTACGGTTCCATCTGCCGCAGTTATATCTGGTATAATCTATTCGGTGATATTATTTAGCACAGGTTAATTAACAATTACTTAGCCCCTTGTTTACTCAAACTTCTAGGCGCTCTATAGTCTGTTTTGTGAATTAC
>NZ_CAXAHB010000148.1:0-1864 GCF_963968385.1 uncultured Oceanicoccus sp. | reverse complement strand
CCTATGTATTACGCTATACCGATAAAGGCTTGGCTATTGCCCAAACAGGTCGCAAAGCCGCCGGTCCGGTCATTGTCGACTTTACCGGCGGCGGCACGGCCCATCGGCGCCACTATGGCGGTGGTGAATTAATCGTTAAGGCGGTAGCCGGTGATAAACACCACCGACCAACGGTACTAGATGCCACCGCAGGTTTGGGGCGAGATAGTTTTGTGCTGGCCAGTTGGGGCTATCCGGTGACTTTATGCGAGCGCTCACCCGTGGTGGCGGCAGTGCTAAGCGATGGTCTAGAGCGGGCAAAACAGGTCGATGATGCCGAATTACTAGCGGTTATCGCCCGGATGCAGTTACAAGCCACCGATGCGGTCGCTTATATGCAGACGTTAAGCCAAGAGACAGCACCGGATGCTATTGTGATTGACCCGATGTTCCCCGCAGCAAAAAAATCCGCTTTAGTAAAAAAAGAGATGCAGGCCTTTCATCATATTGTCGGGGCTGATCAAGATAGTGCAACACTGCTAGATTGCGCCCTGACAACCGCCAGACACCGAGTCGTGGTCAAGCGCCCAAAAAAAGCTGAATATTTAGCCGCAATAAAGCCTGATTTTAGCGTTGAGGGAAAAGCCATTCGTTTTGACATATACAGTCTGCGGGCTTACGGCAAATAGCCGGTATAACGCTTGTTCAGGCGTTATCTATAGTCATAATACGGCGGTCAGCTGCACCTAACAGCCCCAGGCGAGGGTACCAATATTTCTTTCCTTTATTTACTTGGCAGATGTAAAAAACCTTCTATACTCACTGTGTCAGCCTGCAAAAATCTGTATGGGGTGACCAAAATAACCAATGGTGAGTTTTATACGGTCCTCTGATTGATTAAAGCTAGGTCATATTTGGCCGATAACAGATTGGGGCCGATTAATTAAGTAGTCAATACAGTATTAAGTCGATAGCCATGCGCTGGGTGCAGGGTGTTATCGCAGAGTCTCGAGGGAGAGCACGTAAGCATTATCTACGTGCATTTTGGGGCGGGCATTTTTGCCCGCCCTTTTTTATTGCCTGCCGTAATGAATGGTATGCAAACTTTTTATCGGATTGTGGCCATCCTATTGCGCTTTATGGTCAATTATGGTCTTATTTCGCGGCCCAAAAACGGGCTCAACACCGATTATTTATCTGTAGAAAGGAAAAACCATGAAAGTTGTTAAAAAAACCTCCGAGTACACTATTTCACAGCGTCGCGATGGCCGCTATGCGGTAGTGGGTAGTGACAAGAAGCCTGTTAATGGCGACGACAAAGTAAACATCTTATTGGCTGAAGAGCTGATTAAAGTCACTGCGCCAGCCCCTGCGCCAGAACCAGAGCCAGAAGCTGAAGAAGTCGCTGCTGAAGAAACTACAGAAGAGGCTACTGAAGAAGCCGCAGAAGAGCCTGCTGAGGAAGCGCCAGCTGAAGAGGGCGATGCGGCGGAGTAAGTTCCGGTGATTGTTAAAAAAAGGCGCTTATCATAAGCGCCTTTTTTATTGCCACAAGTTTATTGCCACAAGCATATTCAGTTAAGCCTGTTTGCTCTGATAGATGCTTGATATTCCTGTTCAATCTTATCTTGCAACTCCGCCTGTGCGATCCCTTTTTTGCGCAGGGATTGTTGTAATCGGTGATCGCGTCGTGATTTGCGGTGGTATGCCAACAAACGTTTAAACAGTTGTTGATGGCTATTGCCGTTAACCAGTTCTATCACCAAATCAAGCGCTATCCCAGTGCGGTAAGCAATACGTTGCGGGTGAATCTTATAGGCATGAAATTCCGCGACCACATCAATCTGTTGTCTTAAAGATTTATCACTCAATTTGGCATAGTTGG
>NZ_CAXAHB010000147.1:0-1894 GCF_963968385.1 uncultured Oceanicoccus sp. | reverse complement strand
GCGCTGCAACTGAAGAGACTTGCGTAGGTGACAAAGACCTGACCAAGCTCAGCGCGATAGCCCTTACTCCCAAGAAGAACTGTGCGTGCTAGGGCGTCACCATTGAGTGTTGTACTAAAAGACTCGGTCTCTGCAGTCAGCGGCGGCGTGCCATAGCCGATACCAAGCGTGATACCAATGGTTTTGGTGGTAACCCCAACGCTGGTGCTAATGGCGGGATAAGCGTTAGAGGTATCAGGCGGGACCTCTAAGTCCTTAATTGAGATACTCGGCGCGCCTGAATTACTAAGGCTCTCTGTACTGATTCTTGTGGTGTGCCCTGTAGTCGTGCTTCCAGAGTTGTCACTGCCGTAGCTTGCGCCAAGGCGCAACAGCCTGGTTCCAGCAGTGCCGGTAACAAGAGGGTCAGCGGCTGGATAATGGATTGAATCAGCTGAAGTCCGAACGTCCTGAGTCGCAGCTCCAACCAGAGCTCTTGCGTTTCGGTAGACAGCTACGACGATGCGGGTGGCTGGGAACCAATTGCCGACTGTTTCGTTATTGCCTTTTGCGTATTTGAAGCCGATGCGCCAGCCAGCTGGTTGAGGGGCTGCACTGCTCGATGAGTGAGCACTGGTCCAGCCCTCGCCAGTTGGAGCGACAGGAATCGTGTTGTTGTTGGAGTTAAGCGCAAAAACAACGATTAGGTCGTGGGCCTGGTGCGTCGGGATCGCCGCCGTGTACGTCAGGCCTGCACTGGAACCGACAAAGGTCGGATATCCATCGATGTAGCGATAATGAAAATTAAACCCAGCCTTTATTCGCCCTGGCTGGGCCTCTAAGTTCCGAATGGAACTGAAATCTATGTCGTTGCCTGACACAGACAGGGAACCAGTCCCTGCTGTGCGAGAGGTATTGAGTTGAGCGTTATTGCCAGATACAGAGAGAGAACCAACCCCAGCCGTGAGGCTCATTTTTTTACCTCAGCAGGGTTGTCATCAGCTCAGCGTCAGAGCGCCAGAGGCTTGGTCAAAATCAATCGTCAGGCTTTCGCCGTTGCTGAGTGTGAGGTTAGTTCCGTAATCGAAATAACCAATCAGCGGATCGGCGGGACTTGTGGGCGTGTCGTTGTACAGGTAGATGTATCGGAACGGTCCCACTGTTCCAGTCGCGCTGAGGGTGAGATCGGCAAGCGTCAATCGATAGGTTCCTGAACTCTGAGCGCCGCTCGAAGTAGTAACGCTGCGGGAGCTGAGATTGGAGTAGGAAACTTGGGTGACGTTGCCCAGAATGCAGGCGGTGGTTGAAGAAGTGGGAGCCGTGCTCTCAGAGCCTGGCGCAACATTGCTGAGCGCGAGCACTAGCTGATCACTGCCAAGATCGTGAACACCTTCAGCAAGATGCTCTACGAAGCCGTTGAGTTTATTAAAGACAGCCATTCCGCTGGCACCTGTGTATGGTGACAGTCTAGATAATCAATTCAATCAGTTATACGTCGTAGATCTTGCATTCAACGTCGTAGGGATGATCGTCGCAGTATTGAAGAAACCGTTGACGCATCTTTGAATCTTCGGCCTGTTCAGACTCCTTTGGGACCTCGCGTTGAAGCTCGTCCTCAATTGGTGCAAAAAGAATGTCGCCTGCCTTGACTTCTTTGTAAGGTTTGCGCATTTGGCAGAACCCGTCCTTGCAGTCCATCTCTTCTGGCATGGGAATAATTGTCAGCTATCAATCAATCTAAAAAAGTGTCAGGCGCCTCCCCACACTGGCCAAGCGCAGAGAGGATCGGTTGCCAGTCCGTTGAAACTGCAAAAACACGGACTCCTGACGGGATGATGCCTCTGACGCAGTTCTTCTTCAAGGCTTTTTAATCCTAGAGACGTGGAGGTTGTTTTACGAACTTGCAGCGCATACA
>NZ_CAXAHB010000146.1:0-1896 GCF_963968385.1 uncultured Oceanicoccus sp. | reverse complement strand
TGCAGTGGGCACTGGCTACTTTGATGGAGAATCTGCTATTGCGGCCGGACTCACTTATAGCTCGAATGCCTATCACCTCAAATTCGCTGTGGGTCATAGCGGTGGGCATAATGCCGCATCTGCGGGTGCCACATGGGCGTTCTAAGTTTGTTGAATTAACTTTGGTACCACCACAGCCCCCTAGCCGTCATGGTAGGGGGTTTTTTAATTGAGCAATTCCAAAGGGGGTTGTTCGCAAGGTAATTTACTACCCAGCATTTGTTCCAGCGGAGCCAGCAAAAAAGCATCGTCCTCACAGGCAAAGCTGATTGAAGTGCCGGTGGCTCCGGCCCGACCTGTACGACCAATACGGTGCACATAATCTTCTGGGTCTTCAGGCAAGGTATAATTAACCACATGACTGATGCCATCGACGTGAATACCACGCCCTGCCACATCAGTTGCTACTAGCACCTGAAGATCACCCGCCTTAAAACGCGCCAGTGTTTGTGAGCGTTTATTTTGCGGGATTTCTCCCGATAAAATACCGCAGCGCACACCGCTTTTGCGCAAACCTTCATAGAGCTTGCGAGTTTGATCACGGCGATTGGCAAAGACAATAACGCTTGTCGCTGCGGGTAATTTGATAATGTTTTTTAGCAGCGCCAGTTTTTCATCAGCGGCAACGATATAGACTTTTTGGTCTACCGTATCGGTGGCAACACTTTCTGGCTCTATCTCTAAACAAAAAGGCTGATAGGTCCACTGCTCCGTCAAGCTTAAAACATCTGGGGTAAAGGTGGCGCTAAATAACAGGGTTTGACGATGGTCTTTATTGGGTGTGCTGCGCACAATACGACGCACCTGAGGAATAAAGCCCATATCCAGCATACGGTCGGCTTCATCAATCACCAATATTTCTACTTGATCTAAAAATAAATCGCGACGAGTTTGAAAATCCAACAAACGCCCCGGAGTAGCAACAACAATATCAACCAAGGAATTTTTTAATTGATTAAGCTGCTTGTTGTAATCCATACCACCGATCAGTGTCGCCACATTAAGGCCGGTATATTTAGTCAGATTTTTTGCATCCTCACCAATCTGCACCACTAGCTCACGGGTGGGCGCAATCACTAAGGCTCTGGGCTCACCGATATAGCGGTTTTCGGTTATCGGGTTGGATAATAGATCTTGAATAATAGTCACCAAAAACGCCGCTGTTTTACCAGTACCGGTTTGTGCCTTACCAATAGCGTCATGCCCCTGTAAGGTTTGTGGCAGTACCCCAGCTTGAATTGGCGAGCAATATTCAAAGCCCAAATCTGCAATACCATGCATCAGACGATCATCAAGTTCCAAATCATGAAAACGGGTTTTGCCCTCGATTGCCGAAACAGGAAATTGATCAACCGTCCAAGCAGGCGTCGCCGGCTTGGCTTTTTTGTTACGACGGTTGTTGCGGGAAGATTTTTGCTGATTAGCGGACTTCTGATGACCCGCTTTTGCCGATTTGCCGGGCTTTTTTGACGCTGACGATTTGCCGCCGGACTTATTTTTCACGGGTACCGAATCATCGCTGCCTGCGGGATTTTTCTTGTTACCAAAAAGCTTGCCTATCAATGCGTTAATCTCTCATATTTAATGGTGGCCGCATTCTAACACCATTCTCGCCAAGAAAGTGTAAGGGCGGCTAAAAGACTGACATCCTTGCCAATCCACTTATTGATACGCAGCCTTTGCAATTTAGACTGGCAAAATCCGCCATCACAGCCTCAATCACCACTAATTAGCTGCTATCAATTATCGATTGAGGCAATATACACAGACACCGTGATTATTGATGATTACCACAGACTGGACACTGCGGATTTTCCGGAACTTTAAGCGTGCGCCATGTCATTAGCTTGGCATCAA
>NZ_CAXAHB010000145.1:0-2037 GCF_963968385.1 uncultured Oceanicoccus sp. | reverse complement strand
TCTGGATACGTTTTAGAATCCATGAGGCGGGCGCTTAAAGGTAGAGCCCCGCAGTATGAGGAGGACGATATTTAATGTTTGATACAAGCGCGGAATTTAATAAGATCGCTTCGACTGAAGCCTCCGACTTGTTCGGAGCTATTCCTGAGATCGACAGGGCAATAGAGAGGCGATTTGCCGGCCAGGCGCTAACCGGTCTTGCTCGTGCTGAGATGGCCAAGCGAGGCATGACTACGCAGCCCCAGCCGACACAAAGCAGTCCAAGTGTTGGTGATCGCTTGTGGGGTTTAGCTGGCAATGCGTTGTCAAGTGCTGTCTCGGCTGGTGTTGGAAGTTTGTTCAATAAGTCCTACGCGGATACGAGCACGCCAGTAACCATGAATCAAATTACTTCGCCGCAAAGCTATAACCAGACCAGTCAGGCAGTCCAAGGAGTTTATGACTCAGGCTTTAGCTGGAATAAGGATCCGTGGCAGGGCTCAAATCCCTACACTTTTAATATGGGTTCCTGGGAATAAAGATGCTCGATCCCGTTAATTATTGGGCCGCCACATCAGGTATCGGTTCAAACAAAAATTCAATGACTCCTTTTCAGAATTTTTCTTCAAACGTTGCACGCGATTACGGCAGTAATTTCGGGTCGTACAAGGGCCATGGCAGTCAATATGGCATCGGCACCACGGCTGGATTCGAGCCAAGCAGAAGCGCAACTCGTTCGCTAATCCAAGGATTTCTCGAGGACAGGAGAACAGAGGCTGACATGGCGACCAAGGCATTGGGTGCCATGACGAATATCGCGATTGGAGGCTTGCAGCCCCAGGCTGGTGGTGGTGCTCAACCGAAACAGCCAGGCTTTGGTAAACAACTTCTAAACACGGCAGTAGCGGCAGGTGTCCCCGCTGTCGTAGGTCTGATCTGAGTCGATACATTCGGTCAAAAGCTGACCTCTTGTGCGCGACAAGTATTTAAAGGCCATTGATGTGATTGAGTCTGGAATGGCTCAATTCCCCCACAGCGTTGTGCTGTGGTCGGGCGGAAAGGACAGCATGGCCCTTCTTTATTTAATGCGCGAATGCGGCTATGAGCTGCCTGTTGTGTTCTTTAGGGAGCCATGGCAGCCGCATAAGTATGCATTCCAGGATCACATCATCAGAGAGTGGGAACTGCTCGCTTACACCTGGCACCCGTATCAGTCGGCGATGCAGGAGAAAGATGGTGAATATGAGGTGCAAAATTGGTATAACCTCAATAACACGACATTGACTTGTCCTTCAGGGATTGTACCTCCAGAAGAGGGCTATCCCTGGGCATGTGCGATCGATATGGTGGATCGACCTAAGCAACCATTCCTGGAGATCCCTAATGTCAATGCTGCCTGGGTAGGGCATAAGCGATGTGATTCAGATCCTGTCCTAGGCGGAGATGCTGGGACTCGTGTCCATGGGATCATTAATCCTGGGCATGTCACTCATTTCTTTCCTCTGAGGGATTGGTCTCACGAAGACATCTGGCGGTACATCGAGGAAAACGACATCCCCTATGACAAAGCGCGTTATACCAAGGTTGGTTCGGAGTGGATCGAGCGTCCGAAGCAGAGGTATAACGCTGACTATGTACATGCCTGCACGGTATGTCTAAATCGTGAGTCAAAAGAGAAGGTCGTCTACTGTCCAAAGCTCAAGTTTGAAATCCAGACAAATGTCGAAAAAGTGCCCTGGGTAGAACCAGAAAAGTTGAGTTATATGGAAGATTGAAATTTATAGAATGTGCATAAAGACGGGGAACCTTTGTAGTGGCTCGAGATCCTAGAAATACGGCATTAGTGCTTGCCAGCGACTATGCGGATGCCGCAGTTCCTCGAGCGACGCGTTTAGCCGCTGCCGGTGATCAGAACTTTCTGCAGAAAGCTCTGCAGATGTTTAAGGGTGGCAAAGCTGGTGGAGCTGCCAAAGTTCTTTCCAAAACACGCCTACCTCTTGTCGGCCTTTCGGTCCTTGGGTCCGCAATGGCTGCTGGCGAGGAGTTTGATGGCGAAGG
>NZ_CAXAHB010000144.1:0-2058 GCF_963968385.1 uncultured Oceanicoccus sp. | reverse complement strand
CCGCAGCAAAGGCTAAGCTCAAAAGTGCGCCTTCATCAAAGGTTAAGTCCAAGAAAGCATCCGCAGCAAAAACAAAGCCCAAGAGTGCGACCTAAATAAACAGTTGGACGCCGTCTCAATCTTGGTAATTGATCGCGGTATCTAGCTCGCCTTGAAAAAAGGCGATGCTAAAAGGCATTTATTCTTCTTAGTAATTATTGAGTGGGAGTGGTGGTGACAGAGAAATACCTTACAGCCAATGGCATTGAATTGGCTTACGATGAGTTTGGCGAGCCGGAAAATCCAGCCATTTTGCTGATCATGGGTCTTGGCACGCAAATGATTGCATGGCCAGAATCGCTTTGTCAGAGTCTGGCTGCGCGTGGTTATCGAGTGATTCGTTTCGATAATCGCGATATTGGTTTATCGCAAAAAATGGAGAACACCCGATCACCACATTTGCTAAAAATCTTACTGTACTCGCGCTTTAATATTCCCTTAAAAGTGCCTTACAAACTCCATGATATGGCAGACGATGCGGTGGGCGTACTTGATGCCCTGGGTCTAGAATCGGTGCATATCGTAGGGGCTTCGATGGGCGGCATGATCGCGCAATTGATAGCGGCGCATCATCCCCTACGTGTTTTATCATTGACATCTATCATGTCGACCAGTGGTGACCGATCGCTACCAGGCCCCGATCGTGAAGTAAAGGCTCGCATGATTACTCGGCCGGCTAGCACTATGGCCGAGGTGATCATTGAGCATTCGATAGGCACTTATCGTTTAATCGCTAGCCCTGGGTTTCCGATGAGTGATGATGAATTGCATGAAAGATTTACCCGCTCTTATCATCGGTCGTATTATCCCGCCGGTTTTAAGCGGCAAATGGCGGCAATTGTGGCTAGCGGTGATCGGGTGGCGGAGTTGAAAAAAATTACCGCACCAACATTGGTTATTCATGGTAAGGCTGATAGGCTAGTGCCGTTTGCCGGAGGTGTCGATACTGCGCGCCATATTCCGGATGCCAAGCTGGAGCTGATTGAGGGCATGGGTCATGACATGCCCTTGCCGTTGGTGCCAAAGCTTGTCGAACTAATAGGCGATCATATCGACAGAGTCTAGTGCCTTAGTAGAACAATCGCGCCAACGTGGCATGGTGGCTATTAACTTGGTGTTGTCAATCCAAGTTGATAATGGTCGCAAAATAACTAAAAAAATAGAGTGGATGTATGCAATTAAAAAATAAAACGGTGGTAATTACTGGTGGAGCGGGTGGTATTGGTTCTGCCCTAGCTGCGGCATGCGCCGAGGCGGGCTGCAATGTTGTGGTGTCAGATCTCGATGCACAAGCTGTGGCGCATGTAGCCAAAAACATTGGCGGAAAATCGATGGGGTGCAATGTTAGAGATGAGTCCCAGATAAAGCAATTAATTGCCTTTGCTGAGCAAACATTCGGTCAGGTTGATATTTATATCTCTAATGCGGGTCTAGCCGATACGCAACCAAGTCATGCCGCTTCAGCTGCTGACGACACATGGCAGAGACAATGGGATGTCCATGTTATGTCGCATGTATGGGCCGCTAGAGACTTGTTGCCAAAAATGATAGCTCGCGGTGATGGTTATTTGGTTAATATTGCCTCGGCAGCTGGATTGTTAAATCAAATACAGGACGCGGCCTACACGGCAACAAAACATGCTGCAGTTGCTTTTGCCGAGTCTCTGACTATCGACCATCACCATCAAGGTGTAAAGGTATCGGTGGTGTGTCCCCAATATGTCAATACTGATATTATTGGCAAAGCCAAGGTTGAGGAGGATAAGCCCTTGCCAGACGGTTTGTTAACACCCGTTCAGTGCGCCCAATCAATTGTGGAAGGTCTGCAAAAGGAAGCGTTTTTAATTCTTCCCCATCCAGTGGTTGGCCAATATGCTGCGTTCAAGGGGACTGATCGTCAACGTTGGGTAGAGGCCATGCAAAAGCTCAAGACATCACTGACGAGTGATGATGGCAAGATTGATATGAGTCGGCTAGTGAATAAAGTTTGAAAGCAGGTTTTTTATTAGTGAGTTTGCT
>NZ_CAXAHB010000143.1:0-2085 GCF_963968385.1 uncultured Oceanicoccus sp. | reverse complement strand
ATCCTATTCATCCTATTCATCTAGGACTTTTAACCTAATCGTTATTGGCCTTTCAATCCAACCGTTAACACCATTTGATACAATTTCAATCACCGTAATATGAGTCTTGGATGATTCAATGATACGACCATAATTGCGCCCCATATAATTTCCCGGTTTAACGCGATGGATAGCGCCATGCTGATCTTGCACCAAGGCCCATAAAACATTGTTTTGCTCCAACGTTCCGACCATCGATAAAGCATCCAAAGTAAATTGTTCAAGATACTCTTTGGTGCGATTTGAATCTGGACTAACTTCACTGGCCATCGGCAACTGGGTTATCTCGACAACGTCCATGGGCCTGTCAAAGGGGCTGCGCAGTGCCGCAGCGTTATAGGTAAATGCTTTATAAACGTTAAATGTCGGAATCGGTTTAATGCTATCTGCAGGACGGGATTTTATTTCCGCTATAAAGTCATCAAGGTCCTGAAAATCACCATCATCACAAGCGGCGATCATTATTATTCCGGCTATCAATAAAAGCTTGGCCATAAAATCAGGCATCATCTTGTTTGCCCGGCACTTTATAACGGTAGGTCTTAGCAGTAATTCTCATGGCAAGTATCGGCAGGTCCTTTTGTTGCGAAATCTCAAAATCATGTAGCGTTACAATACGTGGCAAACCAGCAATACCGCTTACAAAAGCACCGATCCCATGATATTTACCACTCACTTCAATTTGTATTGGCTGCTCAATATAAAACTCTTCAACCTGCTCATTACCCAGCGTAATACTGTTGATTTCCAAACCATTGATCAGGCCTTTGTTGGTCATATCATCTAATAGCCCCGGCACTTCAGTATCATTCGGTAGCTGGCTGATCAGCGCAGCAAAAGTTGCTTCCATGGCTGCCGCCTGTTGGCGGTATGCCTGTAAGCTTGCCGCCCGTTGTGCCTTGCGCTCAAATTGCCATTTAAGCGCTTGCTCTTGTTGGCCAGACTTGGCTAATTGTTGTTGCAAATCGATGACATGAAAAAAAATTCCGGCCGCTAACACGCCAATAAAAACAACCATGCCAATAATGGTTTTTATCGTTATTGGCCATGAGCCCATATTTTCTGTATCCAAATCCTTTATATCAAACGCTATTAGCTGTTGTATTTTTCGGCTTAATGACATCAGTTATTGTTTCCCTGCTCGACAACCGATGGGTTGCTGATATTAAAAGCCAGACTAAATTCACTGGCCTGCTCACCCATATCTGGCTTGGTCGTTATCGCTGTTAAATCGGCACTATCAAACCAGTCGGACTGCTCAATCTTGCGCATCAAACTTGAAATACGATCATTGGATTGTGCAATACCGGTTAAACTGATGACGTCTTTGTTACGAGATAATCGCTTATAAAAAACATCCTCCGGCAAACTTCTTACCAGCTGATCAAATACCCTAACAATAACTGGCCTATTGCCCTGCAATGCCTGAATAACTTCTATCCGCTCTAACAGCGTTTGTTTTTTCTGCTCCAGCTCACCAACCGCTTTTACTTGCAGCTCTAATTCAGCTATCTGTTTTTCAAGATAATTATTTCTAGCATGTTGATTATCGATAGCTTTGTTGACGGCTATATCTATTATCACCACCCAAACAACACCGGCCACAGCAACAACCGCCAAAATCATCAGAAAATTATGCTTGCGTTGTTGGCGTCGCTCTTCGCGCCAGGGCAAGAAATTAATATTCGCCATTAATAAAAACTCCTCAGCGCCAAACCGCAGGCAATCATAAGTGAAGGGGCGTTGTTATTTAATGATCTAGCATCAACCGTTGATGCCACCGACATATTGGTAAATGGGTTGGCCAATACTGTGGCCGTGGCCAATCTATTTTGCACCGACTCTATCAGACCACTCGTTGCAGCCAAACCGCCGGCTAAAATAATCTGATCAACCTTATGGTATTGGCTGCTAGCAAAGAACAGCTGCAAGGAACGGGTCAATTGTTGGATGACGGCATCTTGAAATGTATCGAGCACTTCAGACTTATAGTCGTCAGATAATCTGCCTTGCTCGCTAGCCACATTGGCCTCATTGATAGCAAGG
>NZ_CAXAHB010000142.1:0-2100 GCF_963968385.1 uncultured Oceanicoccus sp. | reverse complement strand
TTTTCCTCCAAAGGAAATTGTTTAATTATTGTTTTAGTACAAAAAAGTTATCGGGATTAATAGCTTCAGCCCCGTTGGGTGCTGATGCTTTGAACCTAATAAATTTTCCTTTTTCATTAGTTAAAAACCATACAGACTGCGTATTGATTAATGACTATTCGGTTTAAACGACCACGTTAAGCTTGACATTACTGTGTAGTTTTTCGCGTTTGATGCTGACTTGATTCCATAGTTCTTGCGGGTTAGAAAACTTGCCGCGAGTATGGGTTTCAGTATCTTCCACTACACCGATCACGCTATTACTGTCGTTTTTATAAATACGAACAATATAGCTTTTGTCCATAAGGTCTCCTCTATTGTTGTGGTTGCTGTTTGTTTGAACACAGGCATAGATTACGGTGTGACTAGGTACATATAGGGTACGAATAGACGAGTTATTTAAAAAAGTTATAAATTAGGCGACAGCCATTACAGAATCAGGGAGAAACTATTGATACAGGAAAAGATAAATCTAATGTTAAGCAAGGTTTTTGTTTATAGCTGGATGAATCTTACAGATTGGGTACACTTGTTGTAGCTGAGCAAGAGCTATTGATAATCAGCTGGAAGGTTTAAATACAAGGGATTGATTAATATTTATAGACCAAGTCGTTTGTATCACAATTTAATTGCTTAACAGCATAAGCCAACTTGATAAAAACTTTTGCCATAACCGATTGCCTCGAACCCCTTCTATATAGTTATTGATAACAAACTAATAACAATAGTTGATATCTAACTGAAGGCTCAAAGGGTAATTATGATTAATGAATTGCGCCGCAGGCGCTGATGATATGCCGCTCAGGTAAAACAGCTTATAGGTAAGATGGATAGTCAATAATGGGGGGGTTAGCTAGTAAATCAGTGAATCTTACTTGGGCACACTGGTTTTAGTTTCAGTAGCGTTGCTATTAATCAGCGCCAGTGTTTCTGCGCCAGGCATAATGCCTAACACTGAGGTGAGTATTGTTTTGCATTGTTTATAGATTGAATGAGCTTCTGCATCACGCCCCATTTGTTTATAGCAACGGATAGCACCTTGATAGAAGCCTTCTTGTAACTCATCGATTTCAATACCTTTCATATAAGCTTGGATGGCAAACTCATAATAATGGTTATCGACTAACTGAGCGCCCAGCTGATCAATATGGTTGAGTATTTTGCGCCGAATTTGTTCACTCGTCGATAACTCCCATGTGGATGAGCCATAGCTATAGAAAGGACCACGGTATAAAGCCAATGCTCTATCGGTATATGACCATGCTTTAGCCAATTGATTGTGTTTAATGCACTGACTGGCTTGTAATAAATAAGCGTCCAAGCACCTTTTGTCAGTCCAGCAATGCGTTTGGGATAGCGATAATTTGCCTTGCGATTGAGTGACAATAGTGGAGCCGACTAGCTGCCGTAGTCGATGCAATGTAGTTGATAGTGCCTGCTGGGCATCGTCCCCTTCAGCGTCCGGCCAAAGTGTCTGCGCAAGCTGATCTTTGCTGACACCTATTTCACCAAATGCCACCAACGCTTTTAATAGCTGCAATTGTTTGATGGGGGCTTTACCTAAAAACTGTAAGGGTTGTCCCTCTATTTGAATGGAAAATTGACCTAGTGAATAGATTTTGAGTGGCCAAGGCCAATTTTCTAATACGGAGGCTGCTTTGGTTGGCGCTATATTATTGGCCAAAATCAAGCGCTGCGCTGCTTCTGCATCGGTATTAGTTTCCAGCGCGTTAGTGCACAAACGAGCAAGGTCGCTCATTAGTGATTGGTCCTGATCCAGATTGGCATATCGCTCTGACGCGGTACCATTATCCGATCTGGTCGTCTTTGGATTCGCTATTTTTTTCATGATTGCAATGGCTAAGCACGCTAAAACATTAACGTTAAGCGATTAGTCATTTAGGCAATAAAGGCAATAAAGCCGTTGCCTAGATCACAAAAAGGGGTGATGGATAATAGCGTTTTAATACTGGACTGCGTTTTTGCATGATGGTGTTTCCTTCTCAAGGGATTAATTTATTGTTTTTTTTAGTTTTTATTATCAATTTTCGGCTTATTTTA
>NZ_CAXAHB010000141.1:0-2197 GCF_963968385.1 uncultured Oceanicoccus sp. | reverse complement strand
TCAACCTGATCGCCCATTAAAGTGGTAAAAATCTGATCCGCTGTAATCGCATCTTCAATAGTCACACGCAACATTCTTCTTACTTCAGGATCCATTGTGGTTTCCCATAATTGATCTGGGTTCATTTCACCCAAACCTTTATAACGCTGGATATTTAAACCTTTTTCAGCTTGTAGCATTAACCAATCAATAGCCTCACTAAACGCTGTCACCTCTTGAGTTTTTTCTCCGCGCTGGATATACGCGCCCTCTTCAAGCAGTCCGTTTAACTCAGCAGATAAGCCTATAATGGCTTTGTAATCATTGGATGAAAAGAAATCTTGGTTAAAGACATATTCCGTTTCCACACCATGAGCGGTTGAAATAACACGCGGCAAAAAGTTATGGCGTTCGGTATCTTCTTTAACATTGACCATATAAGACTGGCTGTTAGAACCTTGCCCAAGTTTCTGTTGTAGCTGTTCTGACCATTGCTGTACCACGGATTGATCACGCAGTTGTTCAACGGTCAGTTCTGGCAGATAAACCATTTCTTGCATTGCCATCTCTGGGTATAAACGAGATAGGCGAGAGATGGTGGCCATAACACGACGGAATTGTATTACCAGATCTTCAAGACCCTTGCCGCTAATACCAGGCGCATCGGGGTTGGTATGCAATGACGCATTTTCCAGCGCGTTTTGGGTTAGGTACTGATCTTTGCCTTCTTCGTCTTTGATATATTGGTGTTGCTTACCACGATTAATTTTGTAGAGCGGTGGCTGGGCGATAAAGATATGGCCGCGCTCAATCAGCTCTGGCATTTGCCTAAAGAAAAACGTGAGTAGCAAGGTTCGAATATGTGAGCCGTCCACATCGGCATCAGTCATGATAATGATGCTGTGGTAACGCAATTTATCGGGATCAAATTCCGATTTGCCGATACCGCAACCTAACGCAGTAACAATGGTGCCGACTTCAACCGAAGATAACATCTTATCGAAACGTGCTTTTTCTACATTGAGGATTTTACCCTTTAGCGGCAGAATCGCTTGAGTACGGCGATCACGGCCCTGTTTTGCAGAACCACCGGCCGAGTCCCCTTCCACTAAATAAACCTCACTTAATGCAGGGTCTTTCTCTTGGCAATCGGCTAATTTACCGGGCAGGCCAGCAATATCCAAAGCGCCTTTGCGGCGTGTCATTTCGCGCGCTTTACGCGCTGCCTCACGGGCTCGGGCAGCATCCATCATTTTGGTGACAACCAGTTTGGCTTCTGCGGGGTTTTCCATCAGATAATCACCAAACGCCTGGTTCATGGCTTGTTCCACCACGGTTTTCACTTCTGAAGAAACTAATTTATCTTTGGTTTGTGAAGAAAATTTGGGATCAGGGACTTTAACCGAGATAACCGCGGTTAAACCTTCACGGGCATCATCACCACTGGTAGAAACCTTATCTTTCTTGGCAAAGCCTTCGCGCTCTATATAGCCGTTCAAACTTCGGGTTAATGAGGCTCTAAAGCCGGCTAAGTGTGTGCCGCCATCACGTTGCGGGATATTATTGGTATAACAAAAGATGCCTTCCTGAAAGCTATCGTTCCACTGCAGCGCCACTTCAACGCCAACCCCACCTTCACCCATCACATTAAAGTGAAAAAGTTTATTAATGGTGGTCTTGTTCTGGTTTAGATAGCCAACAAACTCACTTAAACCGCCATCGTAAGCATAATCTTCCTGCTTGCCGCTACGCTCATCTTTCAATGAAATATGAATGCCGGAGTTAAGAAACGCTAACTCGCGAAGCCGCTTAGCCAGCTGATCGAAATGGAATTCTATATTAGTAAAGGTATCAGCCGAGGGCTTAAAACGTACTTCTGTACCCGTGGTTTCTGAATCGCCCACTACCGCTAATGGTGCCTGTGGAACGCCATGGTTATAGATTTGTTCATGGATCTTACCGCCACGGCGGATGGTGAGCTTTACCTCTTCCGACAAAGCGTTGACCACGGAAACACCGACACCATGCAACCCGCCAGACACTTTATAAGAGTTATCATCGAACTTACCCCCCGCATGGAGCACCGTCATAATCACTTCTGCTGCCGAGATACCCTCTTCATGGACTTCCGTTGGAATACCGCGACCATCATCCGACACACTCACCGATTCATCGGGATGAATAACAACATTGATAATCGAACAGTGGCCCGCCAAGG
>NZ_CAXAHB010000140.1:0-2205 GCF_963968385.1 uncultured Oceanicoccus sp. | reverse complement strand
ATGATGAACATGATGATAGTCATAGCGAAGTTAGCGCAGACTATCACTATCAATGCGCACAGGGAGAAAAACTGGATTCGATATCTGTCAATCTTATCGCTCTTTTTCCAAGCTTTGAAAAGCTTAAGGTTATGTGGCTTACCGACAGTCAACAGGGCGCCGCAGAGTTAACGGCGACATCCTCACTTGTTCGTATCAGGTGATTAATGAATAACGTGCAGGCCATCATTAACCGTGCGGAACAAAACTGCAAAGCCAATGGCAGTAAATTAACCAATAAACGCAAACAGGTGCTATCGGCTTTAATACAATCCGGGCGTGCTCTATCTGCCTACGAACTGGTTGATTATTGCAAAGAGATCTATGGTGAATCTCCTCCCCCTATGTCTGTCTATCGCATTCTTGATTTTTTACAAAGTGAAAATTTGGTGCATAAATTAAATCTGGCAAATAAATATATTGCCTGTGCCCATATCAGCTGTGATCACGACCATGGCGTTCCGCAATTTTTGATCTGTGATGATTGCCAGCGGGTAGAAGAAATCACCGTTGGACAATCAACCATTGACGATCTAAAGCGCAATGTCGAAGAGGCCGGCTTTCATTTAGTCAGCCCTCAACTGGAAATTAATTGCCTTTGTAACCAATGCAAAAATAACGCCGCCCAAGAACATCATTAAGTCGAGTTAGCATGAAACAACTACAAATCATCGCTGATAAAACCGCCATCAGCCTATCAGTCATCTGCACGCTTCACTGCCTAGTACTGCCCTTTGTCGTAGTCATGCTACCTGCGCTGGCAGCCCTCAACTTGCAGGACGAGACTTTTCACCTGTGGATGGTTATCGCCGTTATACCCATAAGCCTGCTAGCCTTGACCATGGGTTGTAAAAAACACAGAGACTATAGAGTGCCGTTACTGGGCGTAACCGGGTTAAGCCTGTTAATCCTCGCTGTCGTTTTGGATCATGATTTAATCGGTGAAACCGGAGAAGTAGTCCTCACTGTATTAGGTGCGACCATTATCGCAGCAGGCCATCTACTGAATTATCGACTATGCCAACGCCACCATTGTGAATGTCATTCCTAACGGTTGGCCAGTAATAACAACCAGAACTTTTCAATGAAAAATACTTACTTTCAATCTTTAGAGCAGTTAAAAATCGGCCAGACACTGGCGCTTAAAGATATTATCGATCAACTGATTTTTAACCAGCAAGGGCTAATACCCGTTATCACCCAAGATGCCGACAGCAAAGTAGTATTGATGATGGCTTGGATGAATAAAGCCTGCTTAGAGCAAACGCTGGCTACAGGACGAATGACTTACTGGTCCAGAAGCCGCAACCAAGTCTGGGTCAAAGGAGAAACCAGCGGCAACTATCAGGCGCTGAAGTCAATGCGTTTTGATTGTGATGGCGATGCGGTTTTATGTCTTGTTAAGCAAACTGGAGCGGCTTGCCACACTGGTCGTGAGCATTGCTTTTATCTTGAAGTCGATCCGGCCAATCAAACGGTTTCAATGCTAAGCGAACCGCTGTGAACAAAGCCAAAGAAAAATTAACCGCCATCCCCACCAACATGATTACCGGTTTTCTGGGGGCTGGAAAAACCTCGGCTATTTTGCATTTATTACAATCCAAGCCCAGTGATGAACGCTGGGCTGTGCTGGTCAATGAATTTGGTGAAATCGGTATTGATGGCAGCTTATTTCAGGGCCAGCACAACGAACAGCAGCAAGTCTATATTCGCGAAGTACCTGGTGGCTGTATGTGTTGCACGGCGGGCCTGCCAATGCAAATTGCGCTTAATCAATTACTCGCCCGTGCCAGACCCCATCGTTTATTGATTGAGCCTACCGGGTTGGGTCATCCGATAGAAATAATGGCTACATTAACGGCCGATCATTATCGCGAGGTTCTTGCCATTGAAAAAACGGTAACGCTGGTTGATGCCAGAAAGCTGAATGATAGCCGCTATACCGAGCATCAAACCTTCAACCAGCAAATTGCTATCGCGAATATTATTGTTGGCAACAAACAGGACCTTTATCAAGCTGGAGATAAAGCACAGCTTGAAAACTACGCCAAAGCAAACGCCGCCGCTGGAGTGGAAATCGTTTTTACCGAACAGGGCAAGCTATCCGCTAATTTATTACAGGGGACAACGGCAATATCGGCACACCCCCATCATCACGATCATCAC
>NZ_CAXAHB010000139.1:0-2215 GCF_963968385.1 uncultured Oceanicoccus sp. | reverse complement strand
GCGGCCATGCCATCAACTACGCGATGGTTCTCTGGGACGAGTTCAAGTCTCCACGCCAACACCACGTCATGAGGCTGCGCAAGTTATCCGATGAAGCTGTGAAAGAACACGCCGCTTCTTAATCGATACATTGAATTCAAAAAGGGACAACCATGGCTCAGTGGCCCATACCTCCAGACCTCCACAGTGAGATCGAGGGTGGGCCATTTTGTCCCTTCCATGAGCACTCACTTGGATCGCGCGATGGACGCATACCTCGCTACACAGACAGCCATGCCTGCGTCCGCTGCATCAGTGCGCTGACTGAAGGAAGACTCAGCCTGGATGTTCACAAGATTCATCGAACCTACCGTCGCAGGTTCCTGGAGTTCTGGTCCTTCGTAGAGATCGGGGACCCTGATGAATGCTGGAACTGGCACGGAAATACGCACTCCAAATCCAACAGCACATACTTTGCGATGCCTCGTTTCTGGGGCAGCGCCAGGCAGTATTCAGCGCCACGCGTTGCGTTTTGGTTTACCTGGGGCGACGTCGGCAGACTCCCGATTAAACCGATTTGCGGCAACAACCACTGCTGCAATCCCTTGCACTGGAGGGCTAAAGGTGTGCCGCATTATCACGTCAACAGGCACATGCAGAAGATTGACCTGGAGTTCAGCAGCAACAAGTTGCAGCACGAGACCCAGCTCTTTCTTGAAACAACACTCGAGCGCGATCCGAAACGATTCGAGAAACTGCAAAAAGCAAACAAGCTGTGGATTGACTTCCGCTTGAACTCAGACAAGCCTGTACAGATCGAAGATCTAATCAAGGCAGCAGCAAAAGAGCGAGGATTCGATTCCTAGAATTGACTAAATAGCCGTAGTTGAATTGTGTCGTTTGCCAATTACATAGAAAAATACGACCGCAAGGCATTCGGTGCAGGCTCCGACAAAAAGCCTGCTAGAGACCGATTCAGCGCGCTTGATGTCCGCAAAATGTTCGACGCAGGTACAGACAAATACGACGAGTCGAAAGCAGAGGCAGCACAAATGGTGCTGGATTACGCCGACAGTATCAAAGGCAAGTCCAAAATGGGCGGCGGTACTAGGAAAGCCTTGAACAAGTTGAAGGGCTACTTAAAAGAGAAATCAAACGACGACAAGCCAAAAAACACTGATCGGCCAAAAGAAGTCCGAGAAGACCAAGAGCGCTTTGAAGAGACCAGGCTCGACAAGCCTGAAAATCAGATGCCAAGACTTGAAGACGCTTACGCTTCAAACGAAGGCGAAAAACCCAACGCCAGCATGGCAGCCATTCGAGGCGGCGATGATCTGAATGAGTGGTATCAAACTAAATTTGTCCCACATCTAGAGGCTGATGCAAACGCAACCACTAGCGAGATCGGAGATGACAGCCGCTACTTTTTAGACAAATTTGCATTCGATCCTCCAAAACTTGGCGACGTGCAAGATATCTTTGACAAGTACAAAAATGAAATTGAGGACCTGAGTTAACATTCGGCTAACAGTCTCCACATAAAACGTAAGCGCGACAAGGCAGGCAGTACGCCTGCTTTGTCTCTACGTTTCGGGCAGTCACGCGCACTTCGTGGAGATGCCTGGACCACTCCCCATACGGGTAACCACTGTCAACGCAACCGAATTTCCGCAGCGCTTGGCCTATCTGGCTTTGCACGCTGACTACAGCGAAGAGCCGTTTCCGAAAACCGAGCTGCCAGAAGACGAGGCAGGGACGATCGTCGTTGAACGACTGCTTAAAGGCGGGCGCGGGCACTGGGGACCGCTCGAACACCCGAGCCTGAGCCTGATGATCCAGGCGGATCACAACACAATGATGCAGCTTCGAACTCATCGAGTCGGCTGCACGTTTGACTATCAGTCAATGCGATACACCGGCAAGCGCATCAGGAAGGTTGCCAATCACGAGATACCTCCAGAGGATGTTTTCTACGTCCGTCCGCCTGGTAAATACACAGATCGCCAGGGAAAGAAATACGAATGGACTCAAGATTTGTACGATGAGCAACTGGCCATGTGCCTGTCGTCAGCCATCGACTACGACAACCTTCGTCAGATGGGAGCATCCGAAGAACACGCGCGCTCAGTGCTTGCTACTGGATACCTTCAACATGGCCTGGTCACAGGTTCACTCCGTTTCTGGCTACACCTTTTAGATGTACGAGCTAAAGCAGATGCTCAACTTGAAGTCCGTC
>NZ_CAXAHB010000138.1:0-2251 GCF_963968385.1 uncultured Oceanicoccus sp. | reverse complement strand
TGATGAACCTTCCGCTGACGAGATCCGCTACGGCCCCTATATCAACAACAGCCCGATACCGAATTTAATTTATCAACCGGATAATTTAAAAACGCTACTCAATACGTATACCCAAGCGGGGCAACGACTGAGGCTGTTAAATCCTGCAGGTTGGTTGATAGCGTCCACCGGTAGCCCAGAACCAGCAACCCGTTCTGACAGCCACTGGTTGCTGCAAAAACTCTATCGCGGTTTACTGGCAGACCATTACCGGCAGCAACCGGCTTATAGTGAGGGAGTTAATTTTTCCCAACGCCAGGAATTTAAACAAGCCAAAGACGGCGCCAATGCTTCACTATGGTATAACGACTCACTGAGAGCCAAGCATCATATTTTGGCCAATGCTGCACCCGTATTAGTTAACGGACAGTTAGCGGCCATTTTAATCGCCGAACAAAGTAGCGAACAAACCGCCACCCTTACCGATCAGGCCTTTAATCGTTTGTTTTCGCTGAGCATTGTTATTATGGGCGGCTCGACGCTGGCGCTACTTGGCTATGCCAGCTGGCTATCTTGGCGTATCCGGCAATTAAGTAAAGCCACCCAACTTGCGCTGGATGAACAGGGTAATATTTGTAATCACTATCCTGACAGCAAGGCCAGCGATGAGATTGGGGTGCTTACCCGAAACTATAGTGAGCTCATGAAACGTATTGGCGACTATACCGATTATTTGCAAACCCTTTCTCGCAAGTTATCCCATGAGCTTCGCACCCCGCTGGCTATTATTCATTCCTCGCTTGATAACCTTGAGGCACAAGCGCTTGATCAACCAAGCCGCACCTATCAACAACGTGCCAAAGAAGGTGCGCTGCGGCTGGGCAAGATCCTCACCGCCATGAGCGAGGCCAAACGGGTAGAAGAAAGTATTGAGCATTCCGAACTTGAGCCTATCGATATGATTGCTTTGTTAACGCAACTCACTGCCGCCTATAAAGATCTCTACCAAAGCCATCATATCCAGTTTGAAAACCGTTACGCTAGCACCACATTAATGGTTAATGCGGTACCCGATCTGGTGGTGCAAATGCTGGATAAGCTGATTGATAATGCGGTCAGTTTCTGTCCTGCTGATGGCGCCATTATGATTAGCCTTAAACAGCAAAAACATAAGCTAGTGATTGCTGTCAGTAATGATGGGCCGCCGCTACCTGAAGCGATGCAGAATCATCTATTCGATAATATGGTGTCACTCAGGGATGAAAGCAAAGGCGATACCGCGCACTTGGGGCTGGGGCTTTATATTGTCAGCTTGATTGTCAACTTCCATGACGGCGCGATTATGGCCAATAACCGCGCGGATAATAGCGGAGTTATTTTTTCTATCACATTACCTATGGCCTAATATCTCCCAAGCATAAAAAACCCAGCCGAAGCTGGGTTTTTTATTACTACCACAAGCGCTTACTCAGCAATCATAACGCCAGCAAAGGCTTCTTGGTCAGGCTGGAACAGTTGAATTTTTACCACACGATCCAGCGCGTAACTATCATAATCACCCGGTACCGACAGTGACTGACTAGCGCCATGTGAGTACTTTTTTATACGGCTATCATCGACACCATTATCGACTAGCAGATCAAACACCGAGCTCACCCGCTGTTCAGATAAGCGCTGATTTTCCTCTGCATCGCCACGGGGGTCGGCATAACCATCAAGACGAATATGGATATCGGGATTTTCTGATAAAAATTTCGCCAGAAAAGACAGCCGCTCTATCCCTTGCTCTGTCAAATCACTGTTATTAGTCCTAAACATTAACTCCAACTGTAATTGCTCCAATGCTATACGAGCATAATGCTGGGTACTCAGCTGGTATGTGGCCAACTGGTCCCCCAGTTGCTCAATATGACTGTTAGCTGCAGACAATTGTGCTTCCACTTCTTCAACACGGTCTGCATCCATAATCTCCTGATCTAGCCAGTCCCCAGCCATCAGTCCCGGAATGGCACCAATCGGCCCCATAGTGGCAACCCCTATCACCACACTGCTAGTGACAATACCAAGCCGTTTGGCATCGATGGTGGTTTGTTGGGTATCTGCCATAGCCAAGGTAGAAGCCATAAAACACATTCCCAGAGCAGGTAAAAACATAGGCATTTTCATAATCGTTCCTCTTTGATTGAATTTGTTGTGCGTTGCAAATCTACGGTTGTGATTAAACAACCTGAAAATGGCTTTTTTGTGGGAACATTCGATATCAATCGTGAAA
>NZ_CAXAHB010000137.1:0-2280 GCF_963968385.1 uncultured Oceanicoccus sp. | reverse complement strand
TAGAGGTATCGCCAAACCGACGCTAAATAATATTTCAATTTATAAACGTAGATAGCCATCTCCCTCGATGGTCATGAGAAGAGTGAGGAAAATAATAATGAACCGTTTAATTCGTTATTCAATATTACTGCTAACAATCGCTTTCCATACTAACGCCTACTCGGTGTCTTGGAATCCAATGGATAACACCGGCTGGGATACCTGGATCGCTGATAACCAAACGGTAGCTTGGTGCGGTATAAACTGTGTGGCATTCACCAATAATGATGACATTATGTGGATGGAAAAGAGCAGTGTCCAAGCGGGAGGCAACCAAAACCTTGGCAACGGTGACGATATTATTGGCTTATTTACTGCCTGGATACCAGACGCCAATATAACCTTGAATATCAATGGTGATGCGGGATCAGACCTAGTCTATGTCAACAAAAATCGAGCTAACTATGACCTAGATAATTTTGTTGTTAACGTAGGACTTATATCTACTCAAATAACGGCATCTACTGGTAACAGGGGCAAGGTAGTTATTAATAATATTGAGGCACTATGCTTTTTAGATGGTTGCTATGGCAGCGTATCCGTAATGCCCTCACCAGCTCCAACCCCAGTTCCAGTCCCAGCCGGTATCTATCTCTTTTTCTCGGGGTTGGTAGGTTTAGGTTTGATCAGAGCTAAGCGTACGTAGCTTTATCTCTAAATCAACCTTTAAGAGATAGACTAAATTATTAACCTGGCCCTCGAAGCAGCCAATAAATACACTGTACTGGGCAGATTAATGAAATCCATTAATCGAACTAGAGCGGGAGGGCAGGCCAAACATCTTCCTGCAAGATGACAGCTTGCGTCTGGTTATTGTCCCTGCAAGCAACGCCTGCAGAGACAATGTGAGGTGTTAGCCGGCAACAGGCCGTGCTCGACACCGCAGCAGAGGATGGTAATGACTTTCTAAAGTCTTTTCACCGCTGGTGGTTGCCAGGTTCGCTTCAGCATCGCTTCTCCGGTGCCGTAAACACGTAAGGTGAGACGAGTCTGTTCCTCGCCCGCAGGCAACCAATTGCCTACCTTGCCCTCTGGCGGTGTACCACCAATAAGAATCCGAAGGCTGCCGTCGGCTTCATAGGTCAGATCCTTTGAATGAGAGTTGATGGAATAGCGGTCATAGGGATTCAGCATCAGATTGCCATCTTGGTCGTAAACGGTGAGCGACCAAAAATACTTGGCGGGCGGGGTTTGGCCAGGCTCAAAGTGGATTTCGTAGGCATTACTGCTATTGATCTCGTCTCCATGCTGATCTTGGGACACCCCCATATACATGGCTTCTTCGGCATCATTGGCGACAATACCCCGCATCGACTGAATAGCTGCGCGATAATAAAAGTCACCATGAACACCGGAGCGGCCGAAGCCCACTGGCGTCACACCCCAACCATTAACCCTTCTTTCTTCAGGCGTACTGTAGTCACGAAGAATCATCGTGGCATCGAATACAGCCGTCGCTAAGCCTGAACGCGCGCTATCGTCAGCTTGGTAAATATCTTGATTCGGTCCAATATATAAGTCAGCCCAATCTTTCAAATAGCGTTTATCTCGCTCCGGAATGCCATTGACAGTCATCGCCCGGTTCACGTTGTGCCAAAAAGACAAAGGATCCGACATCACCATTTTTTTCATGTAGGCAATGACATCTTCTTCAAGCAACATTTCACTGAGTTCGCCTACATCGGGAACAGGCGGATGTGGCGGCCGAGGCGGATTATCTTTGCCCCAGTCACTCAAGGCCACAATCTGCATTTGTGACTGCATGGCTGCAACTCGTGCGTGATCACTGGGGTCATTGAAGTCAGAATAAATTCTGGCCATAGCATAAAACCAAGGGGTTGGATTATGGGCCACAAACTCCACATCATCCGGCAAAGTCCCTTCCCAATCCGGCGGCACGATGGCGTAGTTACCGCCACCATTACCGTGGGTGCGCTTGCTGATATAGGAAAAATTATCGGAATCAAAACCCGCCAACTCAATCGAAAAATATCGGTCACCCGGAATCGGGGGCACACTAAAGATGATCGGCTGTTCTTTTGCGTATACCCAGGCTGGAGAGTAGAGCGTATCGGCATTCGGCGTGCCACCGTCGCGATAATTTTTAGGATCGATAAAGCTCGAATGCCAGAACTTGTTTACCGCATCCACTGGCCCCTGATAACCTTCAGGTCCCGTAGGCTGACTCCATTTATAGCGAAGCACTGTGTTTAATTGGTACGGGAACGCATAAATCATCGC
>NZ_CAXAHB010000136.1:0-2304 GCF_963968385.1 uncultured Oceanicoccus sp. | reverse complement strand
GAATATCTACGTATCAGCATTGGTACAGATGGAGAAATGCAGGCTTTAGTTGTGGCACTTAAGAATATTCTATGTTGACTGTTAACCCCAAGTCTTCAGATGTAGCTCATAAATAGTTTATGGGTAATTAATTTAATTGTTTTTATAAAAAGATAATGCTTTACTTTTATTAGCGTTCAATTACTATCCGACCTGACTTTTTCAGGGTTAAGGATATTCCCCGTAACACTCAAATTTCTAACTCGGCACCAGCCCTACAAATATCTTTAGTGACATATAATTTTTGCCAAAAAGAAGCAGGAAGAGTGCATCTTGTCGGCAATGATGTTACGCATATTATTGTTAGTCATCTTGATCGTCTATGTAATCAATGGCGCGATTAATCAATCACTGATATGTAAGTCGTTCTGTTTTGTTTAAACACTCTATTAAGCATAGTAAAGGAAGTTGCAAGAAAGTTTTTACGCCTGTATGAGAAGTCAACACATTGCCGAGATGCTACCGGAATTACCGGTGTGGCCAATCAAGGATAACGGGCTGTTTAACAAAAAATAGCTCGGTTGAGAGATGAAGTTCAAAAGCAGTAACACTGATTACTGATCAGGGAAGTTGATCATATGTTTAATAGCAAGGATAAGTTAGTATCGATTGTGGTGAGTCTGATCTGGGTTACAGGGCTGACTATGACAATCGCTTACACTGCCGGTGCCAACGATTCGGTGCTTGATCAAACCACCCAGTTTGACCAGTTCCACTACGCATACTATTCCGGGACATGGAAACGCCTGCCCAATTTCTCTCAATTAACGCCGGTTCATACCGGTTACAGTTCAGCCATCAACCTCGATGATCGACCGAAAGATAGTTATTTTGGCGCTGTTTTTGTCGGTCAGCTTAAGATCGATATCGCTGGGGATTACACCTTCTACATAACCTCAGACGATGGTAGCAAACTCATTATCGACGGTCGACCGATGATAGACAATGACGATACCCATGCCAGTAAAACGGAACAAGGCACGGTATTTTTATCTGCCGGCTACCACCAGATAAGAGTCGAATTTTTTCAACGAAAGGGAGGGAAAAAATTAGCGGTTTATTATCAAG
Source organism: uncultured Oceanicoccus sp. (assembly GCF_963968385.1). NCBI lineage: Bacteria > Pseudomonadati > Pseudomonadota > Gammaproteobacteria > Cellvibrionales > Spongiibacteraceae > Oceanicoccus > uncultured Oceanicoccus sp. The sequence continues at coordinate 1,197 of NZ_CAXAHB010000136.1, read as the reverse complement.
GTGCCGACACTAACAACAACAAACAAACACTAGACTCACCGACATTGGCGTTAAAGGCCAGTCCACCCCAATTTCACTACGCATACTATTCGGGGAAGTGGAAGCGCCTGCCCAATTTTTCTAAGTTAATCCCAGTTGATACCGGTTATAGCGCTACCATCAACCTCGATGATCGACCAAAGGGTAGTTATTTTGGGGCCGTTTTTGTTAGTCAGCTTAAGATCGAGACTGCGGGTGATTACAGGTTCTACGCAACCTCAGATGATGGCAGCAAACTGATTATCGACGGCCAGCCGGTGGTAGACAATGACGGCACCCATGCCAGTAAAACAAAAAGTGGTACCCAATATTTGTCTACAGGCTACCATCAGATAAGAGTCGAATTTTTTCAACGAAAGGATGGAAAAAAACTAGAGATTCATTACCAAGGTGCCGACACCGATCAAAGAAAACAAACGTTGCGCCCATCGACAATTTGTTTTTGCGCTGACGCTTCTCAAATTGAATACCAGTATGACGAACTATCACGCCTCACTAGCGTTTTAGTGCCTGAAAGTGATCTCAAAATAAGCTATGTTTATGATGCCATGGGAAATCGCCTAGCTCAGCACTCCGGCACAATCACTGATCAAACACTAAAAAATCACAGTTTCTCAGTCGTACAACCCACTGATCTGCCAGCATCATCTTTTGACGACCTTACGCTAAGTTGGGTTCATCAAGTGCCTGAAGGTGGGCATTTTTATTATGAAGTTTATTTTGGAGACACGAACTCACCCGATCTTTATAAATCTGGATTAACTGAACAGTCATTACATATTGGAGCTGTGGAATCTAGTCTACGTCAATTCCTACAGATTAAAGCGATTGACAGTAGAGGCAACGAGGCAACTAGCCCGATCTGGATTCTCTCACCTCTCGATACCGATAGCGATGGCATTCCCGATCATATCGAAAACACCATATGTGTCGATGCACAAAATGCAGATTCTGACAATGATGGTCTGTCGGATGGATTGGAGGATCAGCCTATCTTTGGAATCATTACTCCACAGGAAACAGACCCCTGTAACCCCGATTCTGACGGCGATCGAATGCCCGATGGTTGGGAGGTGCAGAACGGTTTAAATCCATTGGATGCCGAGGATGCCAACAGTGATACTGATGAAGATGGTCTAAGCCATTTGCAAGAATTTC
>NZ_CAXAHB010000135.1:0-2342 GCF_963968385.1 uncultured Oceanicoccus sp. | reverse complement strand
CACTGGGTACCGCCACCAGTACAGAGCATTTAAAACGGGTATTTCGCCAATGCTCAGAGGTCGTTTTCTGTTTCGATGGCGACGAAGCTGGCCGCAAAGCCGCTAAGCGGGCGCTAGAGTCAGCCCTACCCGCAATGGAAGATGGTCGGCAAGCCAGATTTCTATTTTTGCCGCAGGGGGAAGACCCGGATAGCATGGTACGCAGCATTGGTGCCAGTGACTTTATCCGTCTGGTCGACAAAGCTGAACCGTTAGAGGAATTCCTATTTAACTCGCAAGCCGAGGGCCTAGCGCTGGAATCGCTCGATGGCAAAGCCCGACTCAGTAAGCTGGCGGCGCCACTCATCGATCAATTACCCGAGGGTGTGTTTAAAGAGCTAATGATGTCCTCTCTGGCCGAGCGCACTGGGCTGTCACAAGAAAAACTCACCAAAATCCTGCAACGGCATCAGGCTAATAAACAATCCGAGGCGACTGAAAAATCTGCCGGCATAGCCTCTGGTCAGATCAGCCCTCAGCCCAAACAAAGGGCACCATTGATCGCCAGCCAACAAGACAGCACCAGAGATCCGATCCTCTATGCAATCGCCCTGTTATTACATGAGCCCAAGGCCGCTAGCCATGTCGCCATCCCCAGTGCTTTAAGCCAAAGCGACGACCATAATGCCCCCTTACTGGCGGCCATACTGGAGTTACTGCATAAAAGGCCCGATTCTACCTCTTCCATGCTGATCGGCCACTGGTATGGCGAGGCATGGGGGGAAACCTTGCAACAACTGCTACAACTGGAGCAATTTATCCCTGACTCTGATATTGAACTTGAGCTCAAAGAAACACTCCAACATCTCGAACGCAAGCATCAGCAACAGCAACTCGACCATCAAGTCGACAAACTATTAGCCAAGGACTACGCTCAGTTAAGTGAGGATGAAAAACAGCAGCTCAAGCGATTACTCGGCCAAAAACACGATGTATAAGGCCCGTCATCGCCCAAAGCCACTCTTTGAACCACTTAAAAAGCCGCTGCAGCCCCCATTTTGCGCCAATCAACCGGTTATTAAGCTAGTATTTGGGCGGCATATAAAGTTATAATGTCGGGCTAACTTCCGCAAACGTCCCAGTGAACGATTTACTATGAGCGATACCGAACAAACGCAGTCTCGTTTAAAGTCCCTTATTGCCAAGGGAAAAGAGCAAGGCTACCTGACATACGCAGAGGTTAACGATCACCTGCCTCAAGATATCTCTGATCCGGATCAGGTTGAAGATATTATCCAGATGATCAACGATTTGGGTATTCAGGTGTTTGAAAAAGCGCCCGATGCCGACGAAATCCTGCTGTCGGAAGAAGATTCCACCGATGATATCGCCGCCGCAGAAGCTGCTGCAGCCCTAGCTGCCGTTGAAACCGAAGCCGGTCGCACCACCGACCCCGTGCGTATGTATATGCGTGAAATGGGTACGGTTGAGCTACTAACTCGCGAAGGCGAGATTGCCATTGCCAAGCGTATAGAAGAAGGCATCCGCGATATCATGGCTGCCGTTGCCTACTACCCCGGCGCGGTACAAGATATTATCGACGAGTACGACAAAGTGGCCACTGAAGAGCGCCGCTTGGCCGACATCCTGACTGGCTATCTTGACCCTACCGATGTGGTTCCACCTGCCGCCCAGCAACAACAAGCTGCTGCCGCTGATGACGACGATGACAATACCCCCGCTGGCCCAGACCCGGTGGAAGCGAAAAAACGTTTTACGGCGATTCGCAAGCAACAAAATAAACTCGACAAAGCGATCGAAAAGCATAGCCGCTACAGCAAACAAGCCGCCAAAGAATTACAAAAACTGGCCGAACTATTTAAGTTTCTAAAACTGACGCCGCGGGTTTTTGAACCGCTGTCTATTCGCGTTCGCTCAAAACTGAATGTGATTCGTGAAAATGAACGTTTGATTATGGGCATCTGCATCAAGCAGGCAAAAATGTCGCGCAAAGACTTTGTAAAGTCCTTCCAGGGTTCTGAAACAAATTTTGACTGGCTAGACGACCAAATCAAAGCCAATCAAGATGCCGCCCCTATACTGGAAGCCAATCGTGAAGAGATTATTCGGGCGCAGCGTAAAATTGCCCTGATAGAGGCACAAACGGATTTAACCATTATCGATATCAAAGAAGTTAATCGTCGCATGTCGATTGGCGAAGCTCGCGCCCGACGCGCGAAAAAAGAAATGGTCGAAGCCAACTTACGTCTGGTTATTTCTATCGCCAAAAAATATACCAACCGCGGCCTGCAGTTTCTTGACTTGATTCAAGAAGGCAATATCGGTCTGATGAAAGCGGTTGA
>NZ_CAXAHB010000134.1:0-2345 GCF_963968385.1 uncultured Oceanicoccus sp. | reverse complement strand
GCGACCACATCAATCTGTTGTCTTAAAGATTTATCACTCAATTTGGCATAGTTGGCTGTCATGGCGTTACTGTTTTTTTCTGGGCTTATTTAGTTAGGCTGTAATTATCATTATATTGAAGGGCCGATGATTGATTATAAATATCCTTTATTAACAATAATATAGCGTTCTCTAAAATGATTATATTTCTGCCGTTAGATGGTATTTAGTTGTTGCTTGTTTATTATTCAACTACTCTAATTAAGACAGATGGGTCATTTCAATCTTTATTGTACATTTGCTTGCAAAAGCTTTGTGCCATTTAAAAAAACTATAATAATCAAGCGGTAGCTAAGGAGAAGGTTATGTTGAAAAAAAGTCTAGTAGTATTTACGGCGGTGTCTTTGCTATCTTTGCCGGTCAGTGCTCAATCGAGTTTTAGTGAACTGGTTGTCTTCGGTGATAGTTTAATGGATACCGGTAATTTTGGCAGTGGCCTGCGTTTTACTAATGAAACAAGCCCCGGTGTTTTTGCCCCCATTGCTCCCGAATTTTTGGCAGATGATTTGGGCATGACGCTGACGCCAGCCATTGATGGTGGTACAAATTATGCTGTGGGAGGCTTTCAAACAGGTGATGTTTTCCAGTCAATTGCGGGTACAGGTATTGCTACAATCGCTGGTACGGCTAATGCTTACTTAACTAATGTTGGCGGTGCAGTACCAAGTAGCACGTTAATTCTTATTGATGGTGGTGGGAATGATCTCAACGACATTGCACAAGGGGATCCTGCGAATGTGCCTACTGCAATCAACGCTGCAGCAACAACCTATATACAATCCATTGGTAGTTTAGCCGCTGCTGGTGCCAACTATATTATGGTGGCTAATGTCCCGAACTTGGGAATAACGCCAATAGGGCAAGCGGCTGATGCGGCCACACCGGGCTCAGCAGATGGTTTAGTTGCAGTAACTGAAGGTTTTAATGACGGCGTCGAGACCTTGGCTGCACTGCAGTTATCTGATGTTAATATTATCCCTGTTGATATTAATGGTGTTCTGGAATATGTATTTGAAAATGCAGATAAATTTGGTTTTGCCAATGGTGACTTGGATCTCGGATTCGCGACTATTGACCAGTTATCTCTGTGTTATGACGCCTCTGAAGGTGACTGTATAGAACACCCCACTTACGGTAAAAACGGCGCAGCTCCAAACCCAAGAGCTTTAGTGTTTAACGACAGCTTGCACCCCACTGAAGCCACCAGTGAAATTTTTGGTGATTACCTGATCGATATTATTAAGGCTCCGCAAACTATTGGTCTATTACCTGAATTGGCATTAGTTGCTGCAAGGTCGCAAAGTGCCGTGATTGGTGATGAACTACGTCGCTCACGCTGGAGTAAACCACAGGGGCGCTTATTTGTTGCAGGTGAAATGGTGACAGACGAATATGAAAATATCGTTGAGTCTGAGTCAGAAAATACTAGTTTGACCGTGGGTAGAACTTTTGTGGCATCAGAGTCATTGGTTTATGGTCTGGCTTTAAGCCTTGCTGAACAAGAGTTAGATGTCGATGGTGCGGACATTGAGTCTGAATCTTGGAGTCTAAGCGGTATGTTTGGCTATCGACAGGATAAACTCTTTGTTGATGCTGCGATAGCGCTTTCGGTATTAAGCTATGACGGTATTAAGCGCGAAATTAACTTGGGTGTTGATAGCTTTAATGCACAAGGTGACACTGAAGGTCATGCTTGGACCATTGACGGTTTGGTAGGTTACGACCTTTTTGGTTCTAACCCCTGGCACTTGGCACCTGCGCTGGGTATGCAATATATTAATACAGCCGTTGATGGTTATTCAGAAACCGGCGGCGGCGTATCCAACTATGCCTGGGGTGAGCAGCGTCGTAAAAGTCTGGTTTGGCGTTACGGTATTGTTGGCAGCGGACAGCTGACCCATGGTATCCGTGTTTTTGGTGAAATCTTTGGTGCTCAAGAGCAAGAAGGTGAAGACGAAACCATTTCGATACGTAATACCAATCTTAGCTATGGCTCTTATGAACTGCCTAGTTTTCAGGCTCAAGATGACTCCTATATCACCGCCGCTGTAGGTGGCTCAATCAGTATTTCTGACCAAGCTAGCCTTAATCTTAGTTTGAATTATAGCGACCGGGGTGATGGTTATAAGCAAATTATCTTGAGTTATTCTATGCCATTGTAAGATCTAGAGGGTTTGGCCAAAAAGACTCTGTTTATTAGCAGGGTCTTTTTTTTGGCTTTTTTATAGTTTGGGTTTCCATGTTATTTTCTTAATGCTTTTGTGCTATATCTTCAGCGATAGCAATCGGGTAAGGTGATTTTTCAA
>NZ_CAXAHB010000133.1:0-2376 GCF_963968385.1 uncultured Oceanicoccus sp. | reverse complement strand
GTCCGCGCCAATCCGACTGCTGGGTTCTCGATTGTTCAATATACCGGGCCAGGCTCTGTTGGAACTATTGCTCATGGATTGAGTGCTGCGCCAGACTTCATCCTCGCCAAAAACTATCAAGACCTTGCTGGGAGTTGGATGACATATCATTCAGGTTATCCTGGTGGAACTCATGGATTTAATTTTCAAGCAACAACCGGTGTTTATGCTGATTCTGGCTATTGGAATGGCACAGACCCTGATAGCAATGTAATTACGCTTGGTTCTTACACTAATACTGCTCACACTTGGATTGTATTCTGCTGGAGCGCTGTCAAAGGCTACTCATCCTTCGGAAAATACACCGGCAACGGTTCTGCTGATGGTCCGTTTGTTTATACAGGGTTTAGGGTGAAATGGTTGCTTACGAAGAGATCAGATGGCGGTGCTAATGACTGGCAGCTAATCGATGCATCAAGAAGTCCATCAAATGTGGCTGATGATGCTTTGAAACCAAATAGCTCTGGAGCGGAAGGTACTCATGCTGATTACGGAGTTGATTTCTTAAGCAATGGCTTTAAACAAAGGACTAGTCACATTGCGAGAAACGGCAGTGGCAACATCTATATCTACGCCGCATTTGCTGAGCATCCCTTCAAAACCTCTCGCGCGGTATAGCTAAATTTAATTTACAGCAGGTATCTACTAATGCTTTTACTTGATGGCAAGCGCCTGGTCTATGGGCGAGCCTTTAGTTCTAATGGTGTGAGCTATCCGGCAAATTGGCTCGCATTTACTTCCCGAGAGCAGCACGAAGAAATCGGCATCACATACCAAGACGACCCTTCGCCAGCACAGACTTGGGACCAAAAGTGGGCTTGGGGTTATCTCGATGACGGTTCACTGAATTGGAAAGACTTCAGCTCTAAGAAAACTCAGCTGCTGCTGCAAAACAATTCAATCGCCAGTTCGCTCCTGTCGCCCTCTGACTACACCGTCACACGCAAGTACGAGAAAGGTACTGCAATCCCTGCTGATACCAGCTCATTCCGTGACGAAGTCCGTCGCATCAATGATGCTCGTGAGGCTGTTATCGAGGGAACCTCGACCACCGAGGAGCTGCATGGGATCAGTGAATTTGCGGATTTGCCATATCCCAGCGACATTGCTGAATGGAAGGCAACTCGTGAAGCCGCTGCTGCTAAAGCTGCTGCTGAGGCCGCCGCCGCCGCCGCCGCCGCCGCTGCCGCTGCCGCTGCTGAATCGTCCGAATCCTCCAGCGAGTCTTCTTCTGAATCCTCAGAAGCTACCGAGTGATTGACTGATGATTAAAGTTATCGCTGTCGGTGTTGTTGCCGGCAACTTAATTGCATTAAATGCAATCGCATATTTCGGCTACCGCGCTTTGACTGGTGGCCTGGACTTGCTTAAGAGTGAAATGGCCTTGCAGGTCGAGGAGAGACTTACTGAGGAGTATGGCTACATCACCAAGGATCTTGAAAGCATGAAAGGCGATCTTCTTGGATCGCAAGAAAAGCTAATTCCCTCTCCTGCAAAGGTGCAGACAGGGTTGCCTATCCTCCGCTGAGATGTCGATACCTGATATCGGGCTTGGTGGAGCAAGTGTTCCCGATGTCAGTCTTTATACCCCACCCGTTCGCATGGGATTAATTGCGCCCCAGCTTCCATCTGGGGTGTCCATGCAGTTGCCTGTCGTCCAGATTCCTGGATGCGTTGAGGCGCACGTCGATTCTGAGCTGCAAACTGAGCTGACGACAAACGACCCAGGGCGTGTAGCTGTCTACTGCGACTCGGGCATGCCGTCATACGACCCAATGTCGTTCGAACCAAACCGCCTTCAGCCTGTCGGACTAAAACAAATCCCAAACACCGGTGGGCTTGGGAAGGAGCAGGAGAAAGCAGAGGCAGAAGAAGTGGCAGGGCCTCCAGCTTTGCCAAAGCAAAGCCTCCCATCCTTCAATGTCGCAACTGCGAATACGAAGGAGGATCTTGTTGTCAGCAGGCCGGAGTGCAAGCAGGACGAAATCATCAGGAACGGCAAGTGCATCAAGCTTGTCCAGCCTGAGAACAAGATCGCCGAGGCCGCAGCCAAGTACTTGCCTCCACTCGAGGCGGCTACGACTACGGCGACGATTGCCACCGTCGCAACCGTATCGGCGCTGGTCGCAAAGCCAGTAGCTGATTTTCTGCTGAAGTTAATCAAGCCGATGATCAAGAAGATCATCGCCAAGATCAAAAAGGCCTTAGGCAAGAAAGTTAAGGTGCGGAGCTTGCGGGAGCGGATGCTGGCTCAGCGCGCAAGGAATCAATTGCTGCGTCAAGCCCGAGATCTGATGGGGTAATCGTGACCTCGTGGACATGTGGTGCGATGGCTAC
>NZ_CAXAHB010000132.1:0-2446 GCF_963968385.1 uncultured Oceanicoccus sp. | reverse complement strand
CTTATCGTCTGCCCCAGCTTAATCTGGTTAAGCTGCCTGAAGGTGCTGATGATGCGGCGGTTCGCGCGGCGTTATTATCCGAATACAGTTTGGAAATTGGTGCCGGTCTTGGAGCCTTGGCAGGCAAAGCATGGCGTATTGGTTTAATGGGCCATGCATGCAATAAGAAAAATGTCCTGTTGTGCTTGTCAGCGCTGAATAATGTGTTATCAGCCCAGGGTGCCAATATTAATAGCGGTGTTGCCGTTGATGCTGCATTAGCCAGTTATTAATATCGCTATTTTCAACCACGTCACTGACGGTCGCTGTTTGTTTTATCGCGGCCATTGTCAGGTCATAAATTAGAGCCCTGAAAATCACCTTTTAGGGCGCTTTATGCAATCCGCAATTGAATTTATACCCTTCAGGTTTAATTCGAAATTGGCTTCGTTTGACGACTAACCGGCAACGCAATATTGCCAATCACCGCATTGAAAAAGTGATGGCACAGAAAGTGATTAGCGCAGCATCCATGACTGAGGTGAGTTTATTCACCTAGGTTTCTGTAGTAGTTAATAGCTGCTTACTGTAAGCTTCACGCCGCCGTCTTGAGCGATATCCATTCCGTTATTACCATTATCAAAAGAGCCGTATCTATGAGCTTTGACTCCCTAGGTTTATCTGAGCCTATTTTGAAAGCGATTAAACAGCAGGGTTATGAAAGCCCGTCACCTATACAGGCCAAAGCCATCCCCGCCGTGATTGAAGGTCATGATGTTATGGCAGCGGCCCAAACCGGTACCGGAAAAACAGCCGGTTTTACCCTGCCTATTCTAGAGCGACTTAGCAACGGTCGCAGCGCATCATCAAATCAAGCAAGAGCACTTATCCTAACGCCCACCAGAGAATTGGCAGCTCAGATTGGAGCCAGTGTTGAAAGCTATGGTGTCAATTTATCCCTGCGCTCTACTGTGGTTTTTGGTGGTGTGAAAATCAATCCGCAGATGAAAAAACTTCGCAAAGGCGTTGATATTTTAATCGCCACACCGGGCCGCCTATTGGATTTATATGAACAAAAAGCCATCAAATTTGATCACCTGGAAGTATTGGTTTTAGATGAAGCCGATCGTATGCTGGATATGGGCTTTATTCATGATATAAAAAAAATTCTGCATGTATTACCTAAACAGCGACAAAATTTATTATTCTCCGCTACTTTCTCTAATGATATTCGTCACTTGGCCAAGGGCTTGGTGCATAAGCCAGTAGAGATTTCGGTTAGCCCACCCAATACCACAGTAAAATCTGTAGAGCATTGGATTTACTCAGTCGACAAAAATAAAAAGTCTGCTTTATTGAGGCAACTGATCAAAGAAAAACAATGGCCACAGGTTTTGGTATTTTCTCGTACAAAACATGGCGCCAATAAACTTGCCAAGCAACTGGACAGTGCTGGTATTAGTGCTGCTGCTATTCACGGCAATAAAAGTCAGGGTGCTCGTACAAGGGCATTGGCAGAATTTAAAAGCGGCAAAGTTAAAGTGTTAGTGGCTACCGATATCGCTGCCAGAGGCCTGGATATCGACCAGCTACCCAATGTCGTGAATTTTGATTTGCCCCATGTGCCCGAAGACTATGTTCATAGAATTGGCCGCACCGGCAGGGCAGGAGCCAGTGGTATGGCCGTTTCTCTAGTCTGTGCCGATGAGTTTAAGCAGCTCTGCGATATTGAGCGATTAATTGGTGAGTTGCTACCCAGAAAAATTGCCGAAGATTTTGAGCCCGTGCATGCCTTGCAGGAGTCACGCTTAAAGACTAAACCCTACAAACCCAAAAAACCGAAGAAGCCCAAAACAGGTCATCGAGATGGGCAACGTTCCGGCGAAAATACTCAAGGCCATGCTCATAAAAAGGACCAACCCAGCGCCAATGGTCAGCGCAAAAAATCAGCGGCAACCGGAGCCAAGCCCAGTGCTAATCGCCGAAGACGTAAGCCGGTTAGTGATAATCGCTAGACTAACGGCTTGTTTAATCGAATAGTTTTCAAAGGGTCAGTCGTTTGCCGATGCCGGTCAAACCGTTATGACGTCAAACCGCTGCCGACCCATAACACTCATGTGGTGGCATCGGCTTCTGGTGATTTACCGCCAATCAAGGTATCGTAAACACTTCAAAATTCAAAGCTTAGACGGCCACTTCAAGGGTTTGTATCGCAAGCTAGAAGCGCATTTCGGTGGCCGAAATTTGTATATGAAAACACTGAAAAATAACTGCCGTTATAAGGCAGCTGTAATCGCTGAAAATGATCTATCGCTATTCAGCGGCTCCATGCCAAGGCTTGAATTGTTCTGTGTCTAGCCACGACGTTACTCCGGTATTGGCTGTGCAAAAAGGGACAGAACAATCCCTGTTGCTCGCTGACCAATTGCAACTGCCGTTAGTTGATGAAGCTGCAGCGGAGCAATTT
>NZ_CAXAHB010000131.1:0-2448 GCF_963968385.1 uncultured Oceanicoccus sp. | reverse complement strand
ATCGCGGACATCAACAAAGTGACCGGCGATAGCGGCAGCGGCAGCCATGGCGGGACTTACCAGATGAGTCCGGCCACCAAAGCCCTGACGGCCCTCAAAGTTTCTGTTCGAGGTCGATGCACAGTGCTCACCCTCACCCAACTTATCTGAATTCATCGCCAGACACATAGAACAGCTTGGCTCTCGCCACTCCATACCCGCCGCTAAAAAGATTTTGTCTAAACCTTCTTTCTCAGCCATGGCTTTAACTAAACCTGAACCGGGAACCACTAGTACACGTTTAACGTTATCGGCCACCTTATTGCCTTTGGCAACAGCCGCGGCGGCGCGTAAATCTTCAATCCGCGAATTAGTGCAAGAACCAATAAACACACAATCGAGTTGTATATCAGTAATCGCCATACCGCCGGTTAAACCCATATATTCAAGCGCACGCTCGACAGCAGCCTTTTGAGTGGGATCAGTAATCTCTTCCGGCTTGGGTACCACACCATTTACGCCAGCCACCATTTCCGGCGAGTTACCCCAAGTTACCTGAGGAATAATCGAGGCAGCATCCAGTTCAACTACACGATCAAATTCAGCGTCGTCATCACTATGCAACGTATTCCAGTACTCGACGGCCATATCCCAATGCTCACCCTTGGGTGAAAACGGACGACCTTTAACATAGTCCAAGGTGATTTGGTCAACAGCAACCATACCGACACGAGCACCCGCTTCAATCGCCATATTACAGACCGTCATTCGGCCTTCCATCGACATAGCGCGAAACACACTACCGCCAAACTCAATGGCATAGCCGGTGCCACCGGCAGTACCAATAGCTCCGATAATAGCCAGAATTACATCTTTTGGTGTCACGCCGGGATTTAAATCGCCCTCGACCTTAACCAACATATTGTTCATTTTTTGCTGAATCAAACATTGAGTCGCCAACGCGTGCTCAACTTCTGAAGTACCTATACCATGAGCCAATGCACCCAAAGCGCCGTGAGTTGCCGTATGTGAATCACCACAGACAACGGTCATACCGGGTAAAGTGGCACCCTGCTCCGGCCCGATAACATGCACGATACCCTGACGAATATCGTTGATCTCAAATTCGGTAACACCAAATTCATCACAATTATCATCGAGCGTTTGCACTTGTATTCGAGAGATATCTTCAACAATTCCGGCAACACCGCCATCACGCTCAGATTTTAGCGAAGGCACATTATGATCCGGGGTAGCCAGATTGGCATCGGGGCGCCATAACGGGCGGCCAGCCAAACGAAGCCCCTCAAATGCCTGAGGTGAGGTAACTTCATGCACTAGCTGACGGTCGATATAGATTAATGCGGTACCATCGTCCCGTTGCTTGACCACATGGGCATCCCACAACTTGTCATAAAGGGTTTTACCAGCCATTTGTCACCTCGGCGCTGTATTGATTGACGACATCATTGTACGAGTTGGATTAGAGCTGGGATTTTAAGCGCCTCTTTTTGATAAAACAAATTCATAATTTTTATAGATTGGATAACCATAAGGAATCATATAATATTCCACCCTGTCAATATCCGGAGTCGCTATGGAAACCCAACATTTACAAGCCTTTGTCGAAGTGGCTAGCTCAAAATCCTTCTCGGAGGCCGCCGAGGTACTGCATATTACCCAACCAGCGGTCAGCAAACGGATTGCCGCACTTGAGAGCCAGCTCGACTGTAGGCTATTTGATCGGATTGGTCGGACGGTGCAACTTACCGAAGCGGGCATCGCCCTGCTACCCCGAGCCGAGCGTATTCTCAATACCGTGCAGGAAGCCAAGCGCAGCATCGTCGACCTGCAGGGTGAAGTTAGCGGCGAACTGAGTATTGGTATCAGCCACCATATCGGCCTGCATCGGTTGCCACCGATTTTACAGTCCTTTAACCAGCGCTATCCAAAGGTGCATTTTGATATCGATTTTATGGATTCAGAAGAAGCCTATGAGCAGGTTATGCACGGGCGGATTGAGCTGGGTGTGGTAACGCTTGATCCCACCGAAAATAGTCCATTAGTGCGTCAACCGCTATGGCAGGATGATTTAGTGGTGGTTATTGCCTCAACCCACCCTTTGGCCAAACTGGAAAGCGTTAACCTTGCCACTCTTAGTGAATTTACAGCTATTTTGCCTGGGCTGAATACCTATACCGGGCAAATTATAAAAGCCCTGTTTCAACAGCATGGCTTAAAGCTCGAGGTATCAATGGAGACCAATTATCTCGAGACCATTAAGATGATGGTTTCGATTGGACTTGGTTGGAGTGTGTTGCCCCACAGGATGGTCGATAAGAGTTTAAAGACGCTGGATATAGCCGATATCAAACTGCAACGCACACTGGGTTATGTATTTCACCAGAATCGCAGTTTTAGTAATGCTGCTAGCGCCTTTGTCGAGGCGTTGGATGCCAATCGTGATCA
>NZ_CAXAHB010000130.1:0-2471 GCF_963968385.1 uncultured Oceanicoccus sp. | reverse complement strand
TGCTGGGAACGACGACTGAAGGTGAAGGAAATGCTGATGATTTGACTGTTGCTACTTCAGGTCATACTGGAATGACTATTCGTAGCGGGACTGCAAATAGAGGCAATATCTATTTTTCTGACGGAACATCTGGAGACGCAGAATATCGTGGGTACATTGAATATAACCATGATGGAGACAAATTAAGTTTTGGTACTGCTAATGGCACTCGTTTGCACATTAACAGCGCGGGCCGCGTAGGCATTGGCACGGTGTCGCCTAGCGAGTCTTTAGAAGTAGCAGGTAATGGCTTTAAAGTTTCAGGTCAAACCAGTGGTGTTACGGATGAAGGAATAACTTTTGATTGGGATAGCGGTTCTAATAACGGAAGAATTTTTTCCGAAAGTGCTGGCAGTTCCAATTTGTTGTTCTATACAACAGCTTCTGGCTCTCGTGGCGAGCGGATGCGAATCGACTCAAGTGGCAACTTGGGCTTGGGCACTTCGTCGCCTGAAGGTGTATTAAGTATTTATGGAACAGCCGCCGAACTTCCTACAAGCGGAACAACATCAAATGCTTTAATTGAACTTAGTAGCAATCTTGGCAATAGGCTTAACATTGGACTAAATACAGCAACTGGAAATTATGGTTCATATATTCAAGCAAGCGATAACAACTTAGCTGTAAATTATTCATTAAATTTACAACCTAACGGTGGAAATGTTGGGATTGGTCATAGCTCTCCGCAGTTTGGTCTTACACTTCCTCAAGTTTCAAACGACTCCGGCAAAATTGGTTGGGAGGACAGCGGTAATACTAAACGAGCATCTATAACCTGCAGTAGTTCCTCAGATGCACTTCAGTTTCACACTGGCTCAAGTGACAGCGAGCGCATGCGAATCGACAGCTCGGGCACTGTTGGAATTAATAATGATATTGTTATTGGTAACCAATCTGCATCAGGCACCAGTGGTACTGGGAGATTTGTAGCAACTGGAGGAGAACTTTACATCCAAGGTGCTTTAGCTAAAACAACTGGATCAGCCGCGCCAATTATATTTTCAGCCTATAATGGCGTTAACGAGCGGATGCGAATCGACAGCGCGGGAAATGTTGCGATTGGTACGACGTCGCCTGACACTAAATTACAAATTGAAAACGGTTCAATTAGTGTTGGATCTTCAACAAACACAAACTCAACAAACACCTTAATTGCTGGTTACGGATATATATTGTCCGGCACTAAGTACGGAAACACAAGTATTAGATCTACTTACTCAAATTCAAATAATTCTGCATCACTGGAGTTTTATACAGCTTCTTCAGGAACAGCTACCGCCGAGCGGATGCGAATCGACAGCTCGGGAAATGTTGGTGTTAACACGTCGAGCCCTACTTCGCAATCTGGCAAAGCATTGCATATTGCTGGAGACACCGGTGGACAGGCTCGGATTCATTTAACTACCTCATATTCAGGTCATACCGCTAACGATGGTGCATATCTTGTTGCATTAGGTGCAGAATCTGGAAGCAGTGCAGGAACGTTAGCCATAATGAACTATGAGAATAGTCCCACTACTTTTTTTACTAATTCAACCGAGCGGATGCGAATCCTTTCGAGCGGTGGTCTAACTTTTAACGGCGATACGGCGCAAGCAAACGCACTGGATGATTACGAAGAAGGTGGTTGGACCCCTACGATTGGCAAAAATTCCGGCACAGTAAGTGTGACCTACACTAAACAACACGGTGTATATACAAAAATAGGAAATCTGGTTTTAATTTGGTGGGACGTGCAGGTTAGTGCTATCAGTGGTGGTTCTGGTGTTGGGCTGATAAGGTCTCTACCCTTTACGGCTGTCGTTGCGTCAAGCGGCGGTGGATATGGTGCCCCTCAATTCAGGGATCAGAATTTACTCTCGACAGATAGCAAACTTTATTCAAATTCTTCATACCATTCAGGCACTGACATATATTTACTTCACCACAATTCTTCTGGTACGGAAGTTTCCACCTCTTTCAATGCGAGTGGAAGAATTACTGGCTGGTCTGTTTATAGGACTAGTACATAAATATCTTTTTACCAAGACCGCAACCGTCTTAAAACTAAGCCTTAAACCTGTCTCATCTGGAGGATGACCCTAATGGCTATTACAAAACGGCTTGAGTACAAAGAAGAAATCCTGCCCAATCAGGTCATTCAAATTCGTGCCACCACTGTGGTCGAAGAGGATGGTGTTGAGCTGGCGCGTAATCATCAGCGCCACGTTGTCTCCCCAGGTGATGACGTAACCGGTGAAATACAAGAAGTGCAAGACATTGCAGCTGCACTTTGGACCGCTGATGTAATTAGTGCTTATCAAGCATCAATTGCAGAAGCTGGTTGACAGTAAGCCGCCCCATGGCAACGTGGGGCTTTAAACAAACAAACAATTTTATTTATTAACTAACAAAAATGGCTACTACTAACACCTGGAAAATTGCACAACTGG
>NZ_CAXAHB010000129.1:0-2567 GCF_963968385.1 uncultured Oceanicoccus sp. | reverse complement strand
GAGCTAGAGATTCGATCATGACTGAGCAAAAAGCGACCAATGTCCATTGGCACGAGGGTGAAGTTACCCGCGAAGACCGCAATCAATTACTCAAGCAAAAAGGCGCCACCTTATGGTTTACCGGTCTTTCCGGTAGCGGTAAAAGTACCGTAGCCGTCGCTCTGGAACAGGCATTAACTGCCAGCGGCAAGCTGACCTACCGTCTGGACGGCGATAATATCCGTTTGGGTATTAATAAAAATCTGGGTTTTAGTGCCGAAGATCGCACCGAAAATATTCGCCGCATTGGTGAAATTTCAAAACTGTTTGTCGATGTCGGTGTGATTACCCTGTCCAGTTTTGTTAGCCCTTATCGCGCCGATCGAGATTTGGTTCGTGAATTACATGAAGCTGCCGGTATGCAGTTTATCGAAGTCCATGTTGATGTGCCGCTGGATGTGGCTGAAAGTCGTGATCCTAAAGGTTTATATAAAAAAGCCCGTGCCGGCGAGATTCCAAACTTTACCGGTATTTCAGACCCCTACGAAGCACCGCTCAATCCAGAAGTGGTTTTGAATAGCCACGAAATGTCTTTGCAAGAGGAAGTTGATATCTTGCTGGCTCTGTTGGAACAGCGCGGCCTGTTATCCGCTTAATGGCAGGCTATAGCCCGCACTTTTAAAGAAAAAGATGAAAGAAAACTGAAAGGAAAATTTGATGATTAAGCCCCATGGCGCAGACCAGCTAACGCCTTTATTCGTTGACGATACTGAGCAACATCAGGCCCTTAGTGCTGAAGCAGAAACATTACCCTCACTGCTGTTAAGTTCAGCCGCTGCCGCTAATGCGGTTATGCTGGGTGCCGGTTACTTTACACCGTTAACCGGTTATATGAATTTAGCAGACGCTTTGGCTGTGGCAGAAAACCTGCACACCGTTGATGGTCTGTTCTGGCCAGTACCTATTGTTAATTTGACTAACAATATCGACTCAATCGGTGATGCCAAACGTATTGCGCTGCGCGACCCGAATGTTGAGGGTAACCCCGTGTTGGCGATTATGGATATTGATGCGATTGAAGCGGTTAGCGATCAGCAGATCGATTTTATGGCACAACATATCTTTGGCACGTTAGATGCCGAGCATCCTGGTGTGGCCGCGTTTAAAGGTCAGGGTAATCACTTATTATCCGGTGCTATTCAAGTTCTGAACTTCAGCTATTTCCAAACCGATTTCCCCGACACTTTCCGTACTGCCGTAGAAATTCGCAATGAAATGGTAGAGCGCGGCTGGAACAAAGCAGTTGCCTTCCAAACCCGTAACCCCATGCACCGTGCCCACGAAGAACTCTGTCGTATGGCTCAGCAGGACTTGGGTAGCGACGGTATTTTGATTCATATGTTATTGGGTAAATTAAAGCCGGGCGATATTCCGGCAGATGTGCGCGATAACTGTATTCGTAAAATGGTTGAGGTTTATTTCCCTGCCAATACCGTGATGATCACCGGTTATGGCTTTGATATGCTTTATGCCGGTCCTCGCGAAGCGGTATTGCATGCGGTGTTCCGTCAGAACTGTGGCTGCACGCACTTTATTGTAGGCCGTGACCATGCTGGCGTAGGTGACTATTATGGTGGCTTTGATGCGCAAACGATTTTTGATGAAAAAGTGCCTGAAGGTGCTTTAGAGATTGAAATTTATCGTGCGGACCACACCGCTTATTCTAAAAAATTAGATAAAGTGATTATGATGAAAGATGCACCGGATCACAGCAAAGAAGATTTTATTTTGTTATCGGGAACTAAAGTGCGTGAGATGTTGGGTAATGGTATTGCACCGCCGCCGGAATTTTCTCGCCCCGAGTGTGCAAAGATTTTGATGGATTATTATCAGAGTTTGGACGCTTAAAATTTGTTCCTAAAAAAAGCCGCTATCAGCGGCTTTTTTTATTCTTTGGCGGTTAGTCTCTTACCGTCAACTATGGCTGATTTCAAATTAAGCTGATAGCCCTTTTTATCTTCGGTAATCCGTTCAATCCGCAATAGAAAATAATCCCAGTCTTTGGCTAGCCATATTAGCGTATAGCCGTCCCCTTCCGAACGACTCTGCTTGAGTTTAAGTGCATTAAAAGTGCCTAGCGGTGTGGCAATGGTTTCTTCTGCCAGTTTGCTGACTTGATACGTTTTTAATTCGTTACGATCAACTAGGTGATAGGTTTTTTCAGTAAAGCCCGCCGAGTTTATAACATCCAAATACAGTTGTGCTTGGAAGCTTAATCGGTCGTAACTATTTTTCGGTAACGGTAAATCTTTTTGACTATGTAAACCGTCAAAAACGGTTTGCTGCTCGGGATTAAATACCAGCTGACTATTTTTTTTGCTACTCAATTGATTAGCATAATTATAGCTGTGCGGTGTTATCTGATTATTGACTTCGCTAAAGGTCGCGCTCTCTTTGATATCGGCAAATAATACCGAGGCATAACTGCTAAGTTGCCATTGCTGCTGATTATTTTTACTGAGGGTTTGTTCCATATCGGCGGAAAAGCCGCGAACTTTGATGCTATATAGCGCTTGATAGGGTTTTAA
>NZ_CAXAHB010000128.1:0-2567 GCF_963968385.1 uncultured Oceanicoccus sp. | reverse complement strand
TTAGAGAGGATTGAGGTCCGCGAAAAAGCCTCACGCAAGTCTGTGCGTGAGCCAAAGATGGCTTTGGTGCTGCTTTTTGGTAATACTCGATCATAGTCCGGAAATTTGCCGTCGACCAATTTGGAGGTAAAGGTAAATTCGGCGGTAGTCGCTTGGATGTGGTTGGAGCCAATAACAACCCGAACATCATCATTTTCATTCATTAATAGTCGCGCTAATTCAACAACACCCTTGCGCGGCATTATAACCTGTTGATTTTCTTGGGTTTTTATTGGAGCGGCAAGCGTGCAAAGGGCTAGACGATGGCCGTCGGTAGCTACCATACGCAGCTGACCGTCTGACACTTCCCACAACATACCATTGAGATAGTAGCGGACATCTTGCTGCGCCATGGCAAAGCTGGTGCGATCAATTAAGCGCTTTAAATCGCCTTGTTTTACCGTGAAGTCTTGACTGCCTGGGCTTTCCTCAACACTGGGGAAATCGTTAGCGGCCAAAGTTGAGAGGGTAAAGCGGCTACGGCCGGATTTCACAATGACTCGTTGGTCATCCTGGGTAAACTCTATATCGCTATCATCTGGCAGCGATTTACAGATGTCGGCCAGTTTTCTGGCCGGCACGGTGATTGCGCCGCCGGATTTTGATGCTTTATCCAGTGTCACACGACCCACCAATTCAACTTCTAAATCGGTGCCCGTAATTGACAATTGGTCAGCCTCTAGCTGCAACAAGACATTCGACAAAATGGGCAGAGTCTGGCGACGCTCAACAACACCGGCAACCAGATTGAGTGGTTTTAGTAGGGCTTCACGGGAAATCACAAATTTCATGTTGATCTCTATCCTTTGGGTTATTTAGGTAGTGAGTGAGCGTAGTAGGTTTTTACAATCTTCGCGGATATCGGCATCCACCTCTTCCAGTTCTTTTATTTTACGACAAGCATGCAATACGGTGGTATGGTCGCGGCCACCAAAACTATCACCAATTTCTGGCAAGCTATGGTTGGTTAATTCTTTCGCTAAAGCCATCGCCACCTGCCGTGGACGAGCCACTGAACGGCTGCGTCGTTTGGACATCATATCGGATACTTTAATCTTATAATACTCAGCAACGGTGCGCTGTATATTATCCATGCTGACCTGTTTGTCCTGTAAGGCCAACAAGTCTTTTAATGACTCTCTAATCAGCTCAATATCGATAGTACGACCCGTGAAGTGAGCACTAGCTATCACTCGCTTTAAGGCGCCCTCAAGCTCGCGAACATTAGAGCGGATTCTCTGGGCAATAAAGAAGGCGGCTTCAGCGGGCAGGTTGATATTAGCCTGCTCGGCCTTTTTCATTAAGATAGCGACGCGGGTTTCTAGCTCTGGTGGCTCTACTGCGACGGTTAAACCCCAACCAAAGCGAGATTTTAAACGCTCTTCCAGTCCACTAATTTCTTTAGGGTAACGGTCGCAGGTTAGGATCATCTGCTGACCACCTTCCAACAAAGCATTAAATGTGTGGAAGAACTCCTCCTGTGAACGCTCCTTACCGGCAAAAAATTGAATATCATCAATAAGCAGTGCATCCACCGAGCGGTAGTAGCGCTTAAACTCATTAATCGCATTGAGTTGTAGCGCCTTAACCATATCGGCAACAAAACGCTCGGAATGCAAATAGACCACCTTGGCATCGGGCTTTTTCTGCATAATGGAATTGCCCACCGCATGCATTAGGTGAGTTTTACCCAAGCCAACACCACCATATAAAAACAGCGGGTTGTAGGCACCACCAGCATTTTCCGCTACCTGGATGGAGGCCGCTCTGGCCAATTGGTTAGACTTACCCTCAATAAAAGTATCAAAGGTGTAGTTCTCAATCAGAAAGCTTTGATGCTGAATAGCGCCCTCAACCTCAACCTTGCGAGAGGAACGCGAGTTGTTAAAACCAGAACCCTTGTTATCGTGGAGATAAACGCTCTCAGCCCTGGCATCAACTAAATCGTGACTGTCATTTTCAACATTGGATGTAATGTCATTATTTGGGCTAGAGGGTTGCGATGCAGGGTTAACCATAGGATTAATTGGGCGCTGAGCGGGAGAGGTAGAATGCTCTCGACGCACGATCGGCTGTTGATCGCCAATCTCAAGACGAACTTCTACACCCTGATCACCAGCGAGCTCAGCGACAATTTCCATAATACGCTGTAAATACTTGTTTTTAACCCAGTCTTGAACAAAGCGATTGGGCGCCAACAAGCGAATCTGTTGACCATGGGTCTCCGCCTTTAAAGGGCGAATCCAGGTATTAAATTGCTGGGAGGGCAGTTCTTCCTGCAAATGAAGGTTGCATTGCTGCCATACTGAATCAGACAAGGGCGGGCTCCGGTAAATTGAGAGCCTTTTGCAAAGCCTTATTCAGAACGAATGGCGAAACAATCAGAGGGGTTCCTAAGCCGTGAATGGTGGCTAAAGGCGTTTTATGTAAACACTTGTTCAAAAACACGGGCATCGAACCTTATTGTTCTTTATGTTGTTCGTTTTGCTCATACTACTAATCCGGCTAGTAATCCGGCCAGTAATCCG
>NZ_CAXAHB010000127.1:0-2589 GCF_963968385.1 uncultured Oceanicoccus sp. | reverse complement strand
ACGCGTGTTCCCCAGCGAAACGCGAGCCGGCGACTTCGCGTAGCGAATCGCGCTCGCTGAGCGGTCGCGTCTACTCAGGTAAACCCCGAGCCAATCCTTTTTTTGTTTGACCGGTATCGGAAGGTGCGAGGGGTGTGAGATGTATACCGCGCGGCGCAACAAAAATCAGAACTTTCCCGCGGGGGCCGCTGCTGGCCAACTTTAGTTTCAGGTGGAATTTTTTCCCTATTTTTAAACGTGTATTTTTTCCCTATTTCTATGTGCTAAAAAATTTGGCAAAAAATTAGGGGCTAAATCACCCGCGAGGCCGATATTTAGCGTCGATAGACTTGTCTTACGGAGTGCAAGATTTGTCTTTAGATGGAAGGTGGAATTGGTGGCGTCGGACGCTTTCGTGACCTTGGTGACTACCGGGACGAGCGGCGCCGGCTAGGTGCGATTCCGCTGCGAGCTGGTGATCCGAGGACGGGAACCACATTTACAGAGATTGAAAAGTTGATGCTGGGCATGCAGGACTCAGCGCGTATTGAAGACCCAGCAATGGCGACTGGGTATGACAGTGAGTACCTGGAAAATCGTGCAGAAAGAGCCGGTAAGGCTGGAACACGACCAAATATCACGGCCGAAGAACTGCAATTGATGCAGGCCATCGCTCGAGATCCTGAAGCAGAGTACGCCGCATCTTTGTACCCAGCTCGAGTCGACTTGAGCTCCAGGACTGAAGCCGAAATTCTGCAGGATTACCTGCGCAGAAGCTTGCCTCAAGAGCGTGGCGTGCGTGCAGAGAAGTACGACGACATTGTTGCCGGTGATTTTGACGCAAGCACAGCACCTGGTGGGTTCATTCGAAGGCAATTCCAGGACGATATCAATCCATATGGGTCAGTAACTGTCCCATTCCGTACCCCGCGGGACAGGACTATTGAAAGAGAGGTGTATCCAAGCACTGCAGCGTTTACTGACGAAGGTGACCTGGATTCAACGGCTGCATTCGATCGATATAACGAGATGACTCTTGGCGAGCTCATCAATCAGGCATCTGAAGGCTCTAAGACCCCGCTAATTGGCCGGCCAGAACTCGAAAGCTTGTACAAAGAAGGCGATTTTGTGCCAGCTCGTGATCGGAATCAGATTGGATTCCTGAAGCGAGGCGGGCAAGAAATCCCTGTTTATCAAATTCAGCAACAAGGGGGTGAAATCCAGAAGGATTACTTCCGACTAGGCTCTCCAACTGCCCGTAATTACGACAAATTGCGGACAGATATTGCTGATCGGCGGTTTAACGAAAGCAATCCGCTCTCTACAAGAATGACCGGCCGCGTCAAAAACAGGAAAGGCAGCCCCGTCCGTGGCACTGGTGGTGCTCCCGCAAGCTTGCGGCAGACAGAGGTTGAAAAATTGGTTGAAATTGGTGCTGTTCCTTTCCTGAATCGTGACGATCAGTACGCCAAGGTCGGCGGAATACGCATAAAAGTTGAAAACAAATTCAGAGACTCTGATGGCAAGAAAGTCTCATTCAATCAGCTGCTGGACCAGCTTTCGAAAGGCGCATTCATGGATGCGCCTGACGTCGCGAATGGCTACAGAGCTCTTGCTGCACTCGAAGATGAGATTGGACGCCCCTTGTTTGAGCCTGGAACGGTTGGTCATGAGGCAATTCGCCGGGTGCGCGTAGAAGCTTCTGGCCGTGCGCAGGGTCGCGAGGTCGATCTCTTCGCTGAAGACCCGAACTTGCCGGATTATCCGGATTCACCTTCCGAAGAAATCGTCTACGAAAAAGATCTGGTGGAGAATGACATCCGCAGTTTGTCAAATCGTGATGATTACAACCGTGGTTACGCGATTGAATCGCCCAATCAGGAACCAAGCGACTACAGGACTGCGACTTCTGAATCGATGTCAGGGCCGGTAACAAGGTCCAACATGTACGCAGTAGAGGGATATGTACCGCAGTTCAGCTCTGCCGAGGCCCAGGCAGTGCGCGAGCAGTATCGTAATCCCAAATTGACTGGATTCCTGAGAGCAACCAGTCAGCCAGAAGCTGACATACCTGACCCCCTAACTATCTATCGCGAAACAGGTATGCAACCTGTGGACGCAGCCTCTGGAATGCGAGAGCGAGCAAACATTGCAGAGTTCATCCGTCAAAATGCGTCAGCCGAACGCTTTCAACAAGCGTTTGATGAGCGGCTTGCATTGTTGGGTCAGGCCCGTGAACAATCAGCGGCTGATTCTGGAACTTCAATAAATGCACCTGCGAGTAAGGGAAGTGTTGATGAACAGCAGCAAATCATCAACGCTTTGCCTCTACAGGCACGCCAGAATGTAACTCGCGGCTTGGCTGAAGGGGCTTCTGATCCCAGCAGAAATGCCGCTATTGAGCTTCTGGCTCGTTTCCGCAACAAAATGTTTTCGCGATGAATCACAGCAAAGAATCCGCTAAAGCAAAGGCCAAGGCTCACAAGAAAGGCGAATCAAAAAAGAGCAAAGATGGCAAGATGCCAGAAGAGCTCCTTGAGCATTTCAAGAGCAAGGCCAAGAAAAAATCTGAGAAATGAGCCAGATAGGAAGATTCGCCGGTGAGTGGGT
>NZ_CAXAHB010000126.1:0-2743 GCF_963968385.1 uncultured Oceanicoccus sp. | reverse complement strand
TGAATAAACAGTGGCAAATCTATATTGGTGCCAACAATCTGTTTGACTACACAAGCAAAAGATATGGAAACTCCTTTATTTTATGAAGAGGGTGGATACGATGTTGCCTATAACGAAGTAAAAAGAGGGTAGCCTAACAAAGCAATTATCCGATTAAGTTTTTTTGAGCCGAATTGCCTTTGGTGTTACAAGCAAATGGAAGTGTTTAACAGGATTGAAACTTCCTGCCATCAACAGATTAAATCGGTTGTTGTGGGTATAAATGGTGATATTCATGCATTAAGAAAAGCAATACGCAAAGCTAGGGTAAACTTTCCTGTATTAAAGGCTAATAAGGAATTGATGCAATTTTTCTTGTCAGCAATACCCTTGACGCTAATGATGGATGCGAACGGCCTTGTCATAACGACAATCAGAGGGTATGTGCGATTGAAAGAATTCGCGGATGTGTTTAAATATAACTGTGATTTCGAACTAACTTGATAGCCTGCTAGCTCTTTTTTATATTAAGGTAGTAGTTAATTTTTGGTCTTACTAATTTCTATGGTAGTGGCAATTATTGCTGATCTGCTTTTTTGCTGGTTAATTTGCGACTTTTTGAGGGTTTTCTATGAGAAAGTATGCGGTACTTATTATTCTTTTGGTGTTGTCTAAATGGTCTTTGGCGGGAGCGGCAGAAGGTGAACAATCCATCCGTCATCTTAAAGTTGATGAGATTGAATCCATTGAAGTGGCAATTAAAAAATTTTATGAGTCAACGGCAGCAATTAAGAACAAGAAATTATTAAATTCATCTGAACTTCATGAAATTCATGTTATTACTTACACTTTAGAGAAGAGTATTCAATTCTTTATTAACAATCTCAGTGGAGAAAGCCAAGTTTTGGCGGAGAACGCCGCCATTATTGTTGAAAATATTCATATTGCTTCAGAAAATAACCGCCGGCAAAGTACGGTTGAAAATATGAGGGAATACTTTCAGTTGGCTGACCAATTGGCCTTGAGGCTTGGCGTTAAGGAATGATTACGGCCATGGTGAGGTAATAATAGAGTGCAACGCTGCCTCTAAAGATTTATGGCTACGTATCTTTTTGATCGATTAGTATGGCCTAAGATTTAAGATTGTTGAGACCGTGCTCTCTAAATCTACTAAAGGCTCACTATTATTCTATGGTATTCGCTAAAGCTTCGTTTTGCTCGTGGCATTTTTTTATCTAATGTTTGGTCTATAAAAGGGATGATGTTGGCAACTGGTATGAGGTTAGTCGTGAAAATTTGGACTAACCAAGGCGAATAAAATCAACGTTTCGATTACTGGTGAACATCAGCAGATGTTATTCGAAAATGTTTACCTAATAGTGCCTTATTTTGGAAGTGTAGCTAATATTTCATTATTTCCACTGGGTTAAATAGTGGCTACGTCATTCTGTCGACTGCGACACTGTGTCACATGGTAATTTGCAATCCGCTCATTAAAATACGCGCTAAATTTTATGGTCGTATTTTAAGGAGTTGTTTTGTTAGTTTTATCGCTTCGTCATTTTTCCTCAAGAGTTATGTTATTACCTGCCCTTGCTATGATTTGTTGCTTGCAACCAGCAATGGCGGAATCCGGCCCAATCCAATTAGCGTCGATGGAAACGGTTGTTGTTACCGCAACGAGAGAGTCCAAGCCAAAATCTGAATTGAGTGAGTCCGTTGGCGTATTGGACGAAAAAACGATTCAGCAAATTATGCCAAGCCATCCGGCTGAGGCGCTAAATAGAATCGCGGGTGTTTTTATTAATAACCTCGGTGGCGAAGGGCATATGACCTCTATCCGCCAGCCAATAACCACGGGTGGCGTTTATTTATTTTTAGAAGATGGCTTGCCAACTCGTCCCACCGGTTTTTTTAACCACAATGGTTTGTATGAGGTGAATGTACCGCAGGCTGCACAATTGGAAGTCACTAAAGGGCCGGGTTC
Source organism: uncultured Oceanicoccus sp. (assembly GCF_963968385.1). NCBI lineage: Bacteria > Pseudomonadati > Pseudomonadota > Gammaproteobacteria > Cellvibrionales > Spongiibacteraceae > Oceanicoccus > uncultured Oceanicoccus sp. The sequence continues at coordinate 777 of NZ_CAXAHB010000126.1, read as the reverse complement.
TGCGCTTTACGGCAGTGCAGCGATTGGCGGTATTATCAATAGCCTGACTAAGGCGCCCTCTGCGCAAGCATCATTGAATACAACCTTGGAAGTGGGCAGTGATCAATGGCAGCGTTTATTACTCGATGGTAGTGGCTCCGTTGGTGAACGTTCTCGAGTTGGCTGGCAAATCAATACAACGACCAGTGATGGCTATCGCGATGAGGCTGGCTATGATCGAGCATCGTTAACATCGCGTTGGGATATCGATATTAACCATCAGCTTTCAGCTAAAACGATTTTGACTTATACCGAAGTCGATCAGAAAGGTATCTCCTCATTGGGAGAAGATGATTACAAAAATGAGAGTACCGAAAATCGATATCATAATGATATTGGCTATCGTGAAGTCGAAGCATTGCGCCTTTCCAGCGAAATAAACTATCAAATCAATAATGATAAGTTGCTGACCTTTATTCCTTTTTATCGAAATAATGAAACGGCGTTGATGCCGAGCTGGATGATTACTTACGATGCCAATATTGCCAAAACGGAATTTGAAACTTTAGGTTTATTGTCGAAGTATCGAGTCAAACTTGGTCAAGGGGAATTTATCGTCGGTGTGGATTTGGATCATACTTCAGCGGAATATAACGAACGCCGTATTGATATGGTTGAAGATGAGAATGAGATTTATATTGGATTTATAGAAACTGGGCGTACTAATTATGCTTATAAAGCTGATCAATTAACCACATCGCCCTACTTTCATTATGAATGGGTTGCTGCAAACTGGCA
>NZ_CAXAHB010000125.1:0-2762 GCF_963968385.1 uncultured Oceanicoccus sp. | reverse complement strand
TTAACTCGACCTACACAGTGGTAGTCAAAGCCCGCAGAGGCCATTTGCTCTGGTTCATACACATTTCGCAAATCGACAAATATATTGCCGGCCATAAGGTCTAATAACCGCTGAAGCTGTAGGCCTCTGAAGGCATTCCATTCGGTCATAAGCACTACAGCATCAACTCCTTTAACGGCCTCATATACATCGTCAAAGTAACTAATTGAATTAGGCAGTAGCGGCCTAGCTTCGTCCATACCTTGGGGGTCATGGGCATGAATTACGGCACCTTTATCCAGCAATGGGGGCAAAATAGATAATGCTGGGGCATCACGCATATCATCAGTTTCGGGCTTAAACGTCAGCCCTAAGACAGCGATTGTTTTGCCGGACTCCGAGCCACCAACAGCCTGCCTGATTTTTTTAACCATCATGGCTTTTTGAGCAGCATTGACCTCAACTACCGATTCAACGATACGACTGCTGACTCCGGCCTCCTGAGCTATACGCACCAGAGCGAGGGTGTCCTTGGGAAAACATGATCCGCCATAGCCTGGACCAGCATGAAGGAACTTTTTACCTATACGACCATCGAGCCCCATACCCTCGGCTACGGCCTGAACATCTGCCCCAATCACCTCGCAAAGCTGGGAGACTTCATTGATAAAACTAATCTTTGTGGCTAAAAATGCATTGGCCGCATATTTGATCAATTCGGCACTCTCTAAATTTGTTACTTGTATAGGCGCCTTTATTAAATTTAATGGTCGATATAATTCTCGCAGCAGGGTTTCAGCCTTTTCGCTCTCGACACCAATAACTACCCTATCAGGGCGCATAAAATCACTGATAGCGGCACCCTCACGCAAAAACTCAGGATTGGATGCAACATCAAAATCAGCAGTGGGGTTGTTGTCAGAGATAATACGTTGTACCTGTCGAGCGGTGCCTACTGGCACTGTGGATTTATCAACAATAACTGTGTAACCACTTAAATTCACAGCAATATCTTTCGCCGCGGCATAAACATAACTTAAATCAGCATGACCATCGCCACGACGGCTAGGGGTGCCCACCGCTATAAATATCAGATCCGCATGACTAACGGATGAGGCAAGGTCTGTAGTAAAGCTCAAACGCCCTGCCTTAACATTTTTTAAAACCAGCTCATCCAAACCTGGCTCATAAATTGGAATTTCACCAGCAGATAAACTATCAATCCTGTTTTGGTCAAGGTCTACGCATGTCACATTGACGCCAAACTCGGCAAAACATGAGCCCGAAACAAGTCCTACATAGCCCGCACCAATCATTACTACTTTCATTGCTTAACCTATTGTTATAGAAAATCGCATTAAATATTTTTTATTCTATGTTTTCCCAATACTATTTATAGTATTCCTTAAACCACTCAACAAAACGCTTCACACCCTCATCGATTGATACAGAAGGGCTGTAACCGGTATCACGCTGTAAGGCGCTTACATCTGCAAAAGTCGCCTCAACATCTCCCGGCTGCATTGGTAGCATATTTTTTTTAGCTTCTTTGCCCAAATATTTTTCCAATGTTGATATAAATCGCATTAATTCAACCGGCTCACTATTACCAATATTGTAAACTTTCCAAGGCGCCTGACTACTAGCCGGATCAGGGTTGAGGCCGCTCCATTGCGCATTGGAACTAGCTAAATTGTCCATCGCCAAGATAGTCCCAGTGACAATATCATCGATATAGGTAAAATCCCGCCTATGCTTGCCCAAATTATAAACGTCAATAGGTTTATTTTCGCAAATCGCTTTTGCGAATTTTATCGGCGCCATATCTGGGCGCCCCCACGGACCATAAACCGTAAAAAAACGTAAGCCAGTGGTTGGCAGCCCGTACAAATGACTATAGGTATGCGCCATTAATTCATTGGATTTTTTTGTCGCGGCATATAACGAAACGGGGTGGTCAACGTTATCATGCACAGAAAAAGGTAACGTCTCATTCGCGCCATAAACGGAACTAGACGAGGCATAAACAAGATGCTTGACTCCATGATGGCGACAGCCTTCAAGGATATTCATAGTCCCAACAATATTGCTGTCAATATAGGCGTGAGGGTTATCGATAGAGTAACGGACTCCCGCTTGAGCACCCAAATGAATAACTCGCTCGAACATCCCACTCTCAAATAAGCTCTCCATCGCCCCTCTGTCAGCAAGATCTATTTTGGAAAAAGTAAAATTTTCAAAGGGCTTTAGTGCTTCTAATCTATCGAGCTTGAGAGAAACCTCATAGTACTCATTAAGGCTATCAATCCCAATAATCTCATCACCACGCTGTAGCAATCGCTCAGCTACTGCGGAGCCAATAAAACCAGCTACACCTGTTATTAAAATTTTCATTTGTCTGTCTTCCAGCCATTAGCCATAGTAAATAAAACTTACAAGCGATTAGTATCTTAACTCCAGATTCTACACCCTGAGGTTACCCGTTTTTTAGCCTAATAAATCAAAAATTAATCGCTATTAACTAACGGGCCACTAACTAGCTGGTAACTATTATGCGGCTATTTTCATTCGATTTTTCAACAGCATGGAAATTCAAAGCTAGTTTGAAAACCTATGCTGACCAATACCATAGACGATGATTAGAAAGTGAATAGTAAATATTGCCAATTACTTACCTGACGTGGCGTGAATCCCAAAAGCTTTAATTATTTGTGGGGAGCTTTGCCAGAATACACCGATTTCGCCCTTCTTTTTTGGCTCGGTATAGCGCCCTGTCTGAGCGA
>NZ_CAXAHB010000124.1:0-3065 GCF_963968385.1 uncultured Oceanicoccus sp. | reverse complement strand
TCCATTTATAGCGAAGCACTGTGTTTAATTGGTACGGGAACGCATAAATCATCGCATCCACACCCTTGGCGTAGGCATGCTGCTCACGCCAGTCCTTATTGAGATTGATCTGCCAATAACTGCCGCCGGCAATTAACAGCGTTGCCACCAGAGCAATAACTGTTTTTAACGATTTTGATTTCATTATTTTAACCTTCTGTGATTCATTGATAAATTTTTCAGGAAGTACGACGCTTAATTTCAGCAGCCACCAACCATAAACGGTCTTGGCCCCAAACTGCCAAATCCGGTTTTCCGTCAGGCCCAGACAGGCGATAGCTTGGTACGCCCCAAAGCCCTATGTCCTCCACCATTGCCTCTTGGTTTTTTTCAGTGATGGCTTTCCAGTCGTCACTGCCTAGATGTTTTTTGGCTTCTGACCAATCCAAGCCCACCTCTTCAACCGCTCGTCGAATATTCTTTTTCTTATGAAGACCAATGCCTTCGACGAAGGAAAATCTAAGAAATACACTGAGTAATTCTATATCTTTGCCTTGCGTTTTAGCCCATGGTAGAAGTGAATAGCATTGGCGCGTTGGTTCTCCGACAGGCGTAGCTACGGTCCCAAAAGGCAAATTGAAAAAGTCAGCCTCTCTCCTTACATCAACAAAAATATAATTTGCCTTGGATGGAGTGGCAGCAACACCCCGCATGATCATTGGCAATACAGGCCTGAGATTCAGCGTGACACCGCTGGCTTTGGCCATTGCAATAGTTTTATCAAAGATGATCGCTGTATAAGGGCTGTTGAGTGATGGGAAAAAATCTAAAGTGAGACCCTTGGCATTTAAACCCTGAACATTTAGTTCGGGTCGTGGGGCAATAAAAGTCGTATCTTTAGCCTTTGCCAACCCCAGATCCTTTAAACGCTTTTCAAGATGAAATAAACGGTCGACCCCCCAATACCATTCACCACCATAATAGAAACTACCACCAGAATAATAGTTCAATTCCTTAATACGTGCAGAACCTCGATCAACGGCGATAGTCACTTCCTGATCTGTTCCGCAATTATTCGACACGTCAATTTTCTCACCTTGCCAAACTTTATTGCTCAGTTCTTTTAACTCGGCGACAAATTTATCCGCAGGCATTTTGATCAATAAAGATTGCGCCTGTTTAATTAGGTTGGCATTGGGAACCATGGGCGCATTTTCAGGAAACTCTAAATTAAAATACGGCGCAATTAATGCCGCATCGCGTTGTGCCAAAACAGCAAGTTTCAATTCTTCAGGCTGATCATCGCCGCCCGTTGCGCGCATAAGGTGGGGTTTTATCTTGATATGATAACGACTGGCGAATTCTGCCAAAATTTGTGCTGTTAAATGGGAATAAGGGTCATCAAACTGATGAAAGTATTCAACCACATGAGGTTGTTGGTTTTTTGTCCGATTAGCTTCAAAGGTTGTGTGTTGCTCCTCTATGCGTGCCCGATCAGACAGTTTTGTCAGCAATCTTGAAATATAAAAACGAAAAGGTCGTGGAGGATCGATTTGTAGCGGACTATTGTGATTGTTTTTTGACTCTAACATATTCTAAATATCTCTATTTTGGTGAAGACCGATTTTTTGTTGTGATCGTATTCGAGATTGCGGGTAATCATTAGACCGTCAGACAAAAGATTAATGCTGTTACGGCCACGCTTCACCGGAAGTTCGATCTCAGCAATAAGCTCAAGATCAAAACCAAGTTTATCAATGCGGCTACCAAGGCTTGTGATAAGCGTTTCGTCGGCAAGGTTGGCAGCGTTGCCATACCGGTTGTGCCTCTCTTAGAAAACTTAGGTGGGGTGCCCTTTGGGCTTTGTTCCAGCCGAATGTTTAGACCAGAGCTTCTCGCATGTTCTTGATGTCAAGCACCTCTATAGGATAGGTTATGGGAAAATTAGAGTTATTATAATAACTTGCGAAGCCTAATTTATATAGCTTTGAAGTGTCATTGTCTACTCTTTTAGATGATCGTCATTAAGCGTCTGACCAAATCGGCGAAGACCAAGCTCTTTCTTGAATGGTTGCCGGCACGCTCGGATCGGGTTCTCTGCCAAGGCGAATGGCATCAAAGCTCGACCAGCGACAGGTCGGATTCATTTTTTCAAGTTCCAAACCCACCTTCAAGCCTTGTCGAGCAAAGCTGGTTTTATAAGGCACAGCCAGTGGTCTCACCGGGCTGGCAGGGGTCTAGCACTTGGGCAAAGGCACATAGAGTTTCTTGAGGCTACAAAACTTGTTTTTTTCTGGTGCGGCTACTTTCTTTTTAAGCCATCAGGTAATCTTCATCAGTGAAAATAACGAAACCGTCGATGTGTTTATCGTTTGCGACATCGGACTTGCGTTCGAAACTACATTTCTCTCCCAGCTACAAGTTGATGAGAGTATGCGCAAATCAGTCGATGGCACCGCATATGCTTATGTCGGAGTGTCAGTATGGGAGTGCGCTTTCTACTAACGGTTTTGCTAAAGGAAATATTTCCGTCGATCAGAAATTGCCGGAGTTTTGTAATTATAACCGCGGCTGATCCAGAAGGCGCACCATTACAGCACTTAAAGATTATTAAGAGCTAGGTTGATGCAGACGCAAATAAGCAAGATGTTTCGCTGCCCTTATCTCTGGTGAGATAAGGGCAGGGTGATGATAATTTGGCTTATCGAAGACTAGCAGGCAAATATTATCCTGACCGAATATGATTCCCTTGTTTGTCTTGCCCCACGTTAAGGTTTGGGCGTAATAAACACGTTTCTAGCGATAATATAGTAACACCCCCTACAACAGCAGAATCTGGCGCCACTGAGCATCACTTTTCAATCAAAAGTGTATGGGTGCGGTCATTTATGGCTGTTTGTTCGTGAGAGAAAATGTTTATTGTCTGAATAGAGGCCAGTCTGAATTATATGAATTTTAATGTCGGAAATTCAGAGTTTTAAACATTTTTCTAGAGGCTATCCAGTACCTGACAACAGATTTGGAGAAAAGCATGGATTTTGAATACAGCGAAAAAGTGCAGGATTTACTGCTGCGGGTTCGACAGT
>NZ_CAXAHB010000123.1:0-3107 GCF_963968385.1 uncultured Oceanicoccus sp. | reverse complement strand
ATGGGTCGTCTTGGCACCCGTGCGACCCAAGAAATGTAAATAGATTGCATGGTTAAGTCAGTTTGCCTATTGAGTGTATTTTCGAAGTTTATCATTTAATTATAAAGTCTTTGGCATCTATAACTTTTGACCTTTTGACTACATTATTGAACCGTGCTCTATTAAAGTTAAGTCGACCTTTTTTGTAATCCAGCAGCGATTAATATAATAGACGTTGTTGGTTCCGATAAATTAAGTCATTGATTAAAAATAACCCGTTAAAAGACTTTCCTTTTAATAAGATCGACCTTTATATAATTTAATAAGTTAGCAATATATCTACTCTCATGGAAAGAGGCCTCCTTGATTAGGATATCAACAGTCATTCATTCCGCTTTTAATTCGCTATATGCACTGAACAATAGTGTTTTTGTGATTCAAGTTCCCACTATTTTTTGTTGGCGAAGCTGTTTTATTCGCCCGCTAAAAAAGGGCCATGTTGTTAGTGGCCTTAAGAAAGTAAGAAAGTAGGAAATTAAGAAGAAAAAATTCTATTAGGAGAGAGCTATGATTAGGAGAAGTATAATTTTTTTGCACAAGGTTTTGGTATTGGCGCTAGTTATTTTAGGATCTAGCGCATTTGTGCAGCCAGTATTTGCGCAGCCGCAGGATAACGCTACAGTTGAACTTGAAGAAGTGGTGATTATGGGCAGTAGAAGTAATAAGCCTCGTTCTGCCATCGAATCCACCGTTCCTGTAGATGTGTTTTCTGAAACCGAATTAAATGCCTTTGGCAACCAAGCTGATATCACCGATACATTGAAGGCGTTGGTGCCTTCCTATACTGCGACACCCGCAACCGGTGATGGCAGTGCTTTTGTTCGACCTACCTCATTACGCGGTATGGCGCCTGACCAGATGTTGGTTCTGGTTAACGGCAAGCGTCGTCATCGTTCCGCGTTGGTGCATTTTTTTGCGCCAGCTGCCGGTAATGGTGCCCATGCTGTTGATATAGGGATGATTCCAAGCATTGCACTAAAAAATGTCGAGGTTTTGCGTGATGGTGCTGCGGCGCAGTATGGATCTGACGCTATTGCCGGTGTCATGAATTTGCAATTAAAAGATGCCGATGAAGGCGGTCAAATTCAGCTGCAGTATGGCGAGTTCTTTGAGGGTGAGCAGTCGACACGAATATCTGCCAATGGCGGCTTTGCTATCGGCAACAATGGATTTTTAAATATGAGTTTTGAAAACGTTGATAACGATGCACTGTCACGCGGTGTACAGCGCCCTGACGCCCAAGACTTGATCGATGCAGGAGTAGCTGGGGTAGGTGCCGATTCTCCTTTTAATGATTCGCCTTTGGTGCAGACATGGGGTCGCGCTGAAACAAGTGCTAACCGGTTTTTCTTTAATGCCGGATTTGATTTGGGTAATGGCGATGAGGCTTATATGCATGGTGGTTATGCAGAAATCGATGGTCGTTATCGTTTTGTCTATCGTAAAGGTTATGTCTCAGATTGTTCAGACGCCCATGAAACTATTGTAGAGCTATGTGCAAATAGCTTGATAGCGGGGGAAACGTTACGCAAAGGTTTTACCCCATATCTAGATGGTTCTCAGACTGACAAGTCATTGGTTGCGGGTATCAAAGGTGAGAGAGATAACGGCTTTTTCTATGATCTGAGTATGGGTACTGGCACCAATCAATTGCGTTATTTTTTAAATAATACAATAGCGCCCAATTTGGGTGTTGCAAGCGACGATAGCTTTCAGCGTGATTTTGATATGGGTGGTTATGATCAAAAGGAAACCAATATTAACGCTGACTTTAGCAAGGCATTAAGCGCAGATTTAAATTTGGCTTTCGGCGCAGAGTGGCGTGAAGAAACCTATATAATTATTTCTGGTGAACAGGCGGCTATTAACGGTCATGTCAGTGGTTTAAGTACTGCTCAGCCGGAATCAGCGGGCGAATTCTCGCGCCATAATATCGCGCTATATACTGATTTGGAGCATGAGATTAGTGATGATCTATTAATGCAATATGCACTGCGTTATGAGGATTTTTCTGATTTCGGCAGTACGGTCAATGGTAAAGTCGCAGGTCGCTATACGGTCAATGATGCACTGACCTTACGTGGCTCCATGTCAACGGGTTTCCGTGCGCCAACACCGGGTCAGGCCAATATAAGTACGCTGATTACTGATATTGGATCTAACGGCAATCTTGTAGAAGATGCATTAGTGCCAGCGGCCAGTGCAACAGCAAAACAATTTGGCGGCAAGGCTTTAAAAGAAGAGGAATCGGTTAATATAAGTCTGGGTTTTACCTCTCAGATCAGTGATAACACCACATTGACCTTTGATATGTATCAGATAGAGGTGGATGATCGTATTTACCGTACCGGTAAGATCGACAACGGTAATGTCGGTACCATATCTTTTTATACCAATGCGATGGATGTTGAGCACCAAGGCTTTGATCTGGTTTTGACCTCAAGCTTTGAGCTGATACCCGGTATGGACACGTTAGCCAGTTTTGCTTATAACCATAATTCTATCGATGTGATTGATCAGAAGACGATTAACGGTGTTAAGCCTGTCAGTGATAAGTTAGTGGAAGATATTGAGAATAACTATCCGGAAGATCGCTGGGTTTTAAATACTATGACCAATATCAATGATCGGTTGAGCTTAATGGTTCGTTTGAATTTTTACGGTAAACATTATGATGAACTAGGTGAGATTGGTGCAGACGAAGATCCATCTGCGGAAATTGATTGGATTGTCTATACGGATATTGAACTGGGTTATGATCTCAACGAAAATCTGCGAATCACTGCCGGTGGCGCTAATATCTTTGATAAGTATGTTGATGAGATTAGAGCACCCAATGCCAATAGTATGGCTATGGGATTGCCATACCCGCGTCGTACCGCGGCTAACTATGAAGGGGGTTCTTGGTATTTGCGTGCCAACTACAGCTTCTAGCGATCCTATAGTTTTTGAATTGTGGTGCATAAAAAAGGCCTGCTGTTAAGCAGGCCTTTGAGTTTCTTATGTTACGAATAATTTGGTCGGAACGGCAGGATTTGAACCTGCGACCACTACACCCCCAGTGTAGT
>NZ_CAXAHB010000122.1:0-3123 GCF_963968385.1 uncultured Oceanicoccus sp. | reverse complement strand
TGCTTTTCTTATTCCACCTGCGCCCAGCTGAGCTACGAGCGCGTAGGGTGCGCACTATAGGGATCGACAGAGGTTTAGTCAATAGGCCCCGCGCTATTTTTGAGAGCCATAAAACAAAGGCCCCTCTTGTTATTGCCCATGCACTTGCACTCAGCTAATAGCCTTTAAACCTTGATCGGCCGATACGCTTAAAACGCAGCAAGCCTGCGAATTAAAACCAGTCATTCTGCATGTCATAACAAATGGGATTAAGCTCCATCAGAATCTTTGCCTGCGGTTCGATCTGCGGCAGCTCCCATTGCAAATAATAACGCGCCGCCTGTATTTTACCGCGATAGAAGTTAACCTCCTGTTCGGCCAATCCTTGCTGCTCTAACGCTGTGGCGGCGACGATTGCTTGCTTTAACCAAACCCAACTGGCGACCACGCGGCCAAACAGATCGAGATAAATGGTGGCATTAGCCAGTGTCAGATCAACATCTTCAGCCAATTTGGGCAACAAAGTTTCGGTTACCTTGTTTAAGGTATCTTGTCCGCGCTGCATATCGTCGGCAAACCCAGCCAGTAATTCCAAATCGCCACTGGCCGCTATAGCCTCAGAGATATTTTGATTAAATAGCTGGTAACCCAAACCACCTTTCTGCAGCAGCTTGCGCCCCAAAATATCGAGACCATGAATGGCTTCGGTACCTTCATGGATAGGATTAAGCCGGTTATCACGGTAATACTGCTCGACCGGATATTCGCGAATATAACCGGAACCACCCAGCACTTGTATCGCCAAATTATTGGACTCGGGCCCGTATTTTGAAGGCCAGGATTTAATCACTGGCGTGAGTAATTCCAACAACTCAAAGGCCTGTTCGCGCTGTTGCTCGGTTTCTGCGGTATTGCTGTCTTCATACAGAGCACTGCCATAAAAGCACATAGCCAGTGCACCTTCCGAGTAGGCCTTTTGCGCCAGCAACATACGGCGCACGTCGGCATGCTGAATAATATTAACCTGCTTTGAACTGGGGTCGCGGTTGGATGGCAACCGCCCTTGGGGGCGTTCGCGGGCATAATTGAGCGAGTAGTTATAACCCTGATAAGCCAATACGGCAGCGCCTGCGCCAACACCGATACGCGCTTCGTTCATCATTTGAAACATATGGAACATGCCCTTATGCGGCTCACCCACCAGATAAGCGGTGGCGCCACCCTTTTCACCAAAACTCAGCATGGTCGATGTGGTATTGCGATAACCCATTTTATGTAACAGCCCGGCCAACTGCACATCGTTGCGCTCGCCAACTGTACCGTCTTCATCGACTAAATATTTAGGGCAAATAAACAGGCTGATGCCCTTCACGCCAGCGGGTGCACCTTTGATTTTGGCCAGCACCATATGGATGATATTGTCGGTCAATTGATGGTCACCACCGGAGATATAAATCTTCTGTCCGGTGATTTTGTAACTGCCGTCGTCTTGAGGGACTGCGGTGGTGGTGATATCACTTAGCGCTGAACCCTGATTAGGTTCAGTCAGCGCCATGGTTCCGGAAAACCGTCCTTCCCTCATACCGGGTAAATAACGGTTTTTCTGCTCATCGCTACCGAAAGAACGGATCAAATTGGCCGCGCCAATTGATAAAAAACCATAGCCGGAACTCGCCATATTAGCAGCACCGGCGTAGGCCATAGCGGCGCGCAAAACCACTTCAGGCAGTTGCATACCACCATTGTCAAAATCATCATGCGCGGCTAAAAAGCCGGCCTCAGCCCAAGCATCCCAAGCTTCTTTGGTTTCAGGGATCAGCGTTACCGTTTGGCCATCAAAGGTCGGCTCATTGGCATCACCCTTTTGGTTATGATTGGCAAATTTATCTTCGGAAATAACTTTGGCGGTTTTTAACACCGCATCAAAAACTTCTCTGGAGTGCTCGGTATAACGTGGCCGCGTCAGTAGATTTTCGGTATTTAAAAATTCATAGAGCAGAAATTCGATATCGCGATCATTTAATAGCTGTGTAGACATTGTTTCCTCAATTCGATGGCTTTTATAAAATTCTTTAACCCAAGAAGTATGTCGAAGGGTGCGATATCTTAATCACTTCAAGGCGTTATTACTACCTTACCCGCCACTTTACGGCTCATCACTTTTTTTAAGGCATCAATTGCGCTGTCTAAAGGGAAGGCTTCATCAACCACCACTTTGACCTTACCCTCAGCGTACCACTGCAGTAGCTCCAGCATATTGTTCATAAAACCCTTTGGATCTTTCTGCGCCCAGGTACCCCAAAAAACACCGACTAGGCTAAAGCCCTTTACCAAGGCCAAATTGGCTGGCAGCGAAGGAATCGACCCGCTGGCAAAACCAATCACCAGCAGCCGACCATTCCAAGCCATATTACGCACGCAGGCATCAAACATTTCACCGCCCACGCATTCATAAACTACATCAACACCTTTGCCGCCGGTCAGCTGTTTTAATTCCGTTTTTAAATCCTTGTCGCTGTAGTTAATTAACAAGTCAGCGCCATTCGCCTTGGCAATATCGAGTTTTTCTTGGGTTGAACAAGCGGCAATCACCTTCGCGCCGATAGCCTTGCCAATTTGCACGGCTGCCAAGCCAGTACCACCAGCAGCGCCGGTCACTAATAGCGTTTCGCCGGCCTGCAGATTGCCGCGCTGACGCAAACCGTGGTGTGCGGTGGCATGGGCAACTAACAGACCAGCTGCTTCTTGATCAGGAACCACATCGGGACAAGGGATAACCAGCTTGGCATTGACGGCAACTTTTTCGGCAAAGCCATTGACCCCAGTCATACCAATAACACGATCCCCCACCGCCAGATGCGAAACGCCTTCACCTACCTCAGCAACGCGACCGCAAACTTCCGTCCCGGGAATAAACGGCAACGGCGGCTTAACCTGATAAAGCCCCTGCACCATTAAGCCATCAGGGAAATTAACCCCTGCAGCGGCTATATCGATTAAAACTTCACCCGGCCCAGCAATTGGGTCTGGTAGCTCGGCTACTTTAAGTTGATCCAAATCGGCAAACTGTTCACAGATTAATGCTTTCATTATTTATTTTCCGTTGATACTGCAATTAAGATTTTTGTTATTCTGCCATCAAAT
>NZ_CAXAHB010000121.1:0-3200 GCF_963968385.1 uncultured Oceanicoccus sp. | reverse complement strand
GGGAGCGCAAAGTCCACCGTGCTGGGTTTGCTGTTGGGGTGGCTTATCGGCCGCCACGCGCTCTCTAAGAAGCTTCTCAGGATCCTTTATGTCTCGTACAACGTCGACGTTGCGCGCAACAAGAGCGCGGCGATTAAGAACCTCATCTGCTCGAAGGAATATCAGGAGATATTTCCGTGCGTACGACTATCCAAGACGCGCACGTCGGATGAACTGTGGTCGATTGACTGGGATTTTGCGGAGGTGGATATTAGGGGTGAGGATGCTTTTACAGTTGCCTGCGCAGGCCTTAAGGGCACGATTACGTCGAAACGTTCGTCGCTGATCGTTGTAGACGACGCGATCAAGAGCGCCGCAAGTATTGCCAACCCGGATATACGCCGGGAGATGGAAACCAACTGGACGAATGTGATCGTCCCCACCATGTTCCAGGGTGCACGAGCCATCGCCCTGGGCACCCGGTTCCATTTCGATGATCTGTTTGCCACCATCTTCACGGAGAAGAAGGGATGGAAGTGCATCACCCAGTCAGCCCTGAGCTACGACGACGACGGCAGGCCTAGGAGCTACTGGCCTGAGATGTGGTCAGCGAAGTACCTGCTGAAGCTCCAGGCCGACGATCGTGTGGCCTTCAGCTACCAGTACCTGAACCAGCCGGTGAGATCTACCGAACTAGGCATATCTCCTGAGCTTTTTGTCAAAGCTGAGGTCCCAGACGACTATGACTCCATCGGTGTAGGTATTGACCTCTCGGCAGGTATGACCGAGCGGAATGACTGGACCGTCTTCACCCTGGCTGGTCGAATCGGTGACAAGGTCTACGTCATTGACTACAGGCGGATGCGTTCGATGGGCAACCTCGACAAGATCGAGGCCCTGTGCGAGTTACTGGTCGAATGGAACCTGCTGGAGGTCAATGACGAGGGGCAGTACTTCAGGACTCAGTCACCCGTCATTATCTGGCCAGAAGTCGTTGCTTACCAGAAATCTTTTGAAGGAGATCTGAAGAGGATTCTTTTTAATGAGTGGCAGCTCTACAACCTCTCAGTCAGTCCCGTGAAGGGGTTTCGTGGCGACAAACTTGCCAGACTTAGAGGAATTATGGGGCTGTTTGAACATAAGAAAATCTTATTCAATAAGTACAGAGACTTCAGCTGCATGATCGACGAAATCGTTAATTTCGGGCATTCGCCTCATGACGATTGCGCGGACTCCTTGAATATCGTGGTACAGGGGCTTATGCGCAGAGGTAAGGCACACATTGAGTGGAACTAACATAGAACTATGACCCAGGGAACTCAGGACCGTTTCCGCCGCATTCTCGAAGCGGCTCGAAAGCGGGATGGTGGATCAAGTACTGACACGATGATCGTGAACAGTCATCTCTCGCAGATGAAACTGTTCATGCTGCGGCAGGGCTTGGAGTTTTACCCGTCACAGGATTCCTATGGCTTCAGGAAGCAATTTCTGTCGGGATTGGTTGAAGAGAACGAAATTGATACACGACTGGAAGGAATCGTTGACGACTTCCTGATTGATGGCAAGGGGCTGTTTTATTTCCGCCCAATCCGTGACACCTATCGGATCATGTGGTTTAGCGCGGATAACTACCGTGCGTACTACGACGCTATGGGCGAGCTCGAGGAAATCGAGCTCATCTATTCGTTCACTATTCGCGACAGCATCAACGCCCCTACTGGCACCTCGAGCTTGCAGGGTGGATCTGACCGTTACGTCAAGCTGCGGGTCAGGCGCGACGAGATCAAAGAGACCATCACGACGGAGAAGCCGTCTTTCGATGCCAGCTCCCAGAGCCTGGCCTTTGCGGTCAACAAGACCCGGACGCTGACCAACAGCCTCGGCTTTATCCCTGCTGTTGAGGCGTTCAACAACATGCGTTCCACGGGGATGGACGCAACCGGCGAGTTTGACTGGCTGGCTGAACAGATCGTCACCCATGACGACCTAGTCAAGAACATTCGAACCAACATCCACTTCTTCGGCAACCCGACCCTGGTCTCCAGTCGGCCGAAGCATGACCTGGTCGATAGCGGTGACGAAGAGGGCATGCGCCCGACCATTAGCTCCCAGGCTGGGTTCTACGCAGCCAACCGTCCCTCGACGCGCGTTAGTTCGCCGTTGTCTGGTGGCGGCGGTGGTGGCATGAAGGTGCCCCGCATCATTGCGAATGTGGAGTCCACCGACCGGGCCGTGTACCTCACACCGGATGCTGTTTCGGGTGACCAGAACCTTTACGCCCGTCAGTACCGAGAAGAAATCAGAACCGCATTAGGCGGAGTCGATGAACTGGGCATTACGGCTGGTGCAACGGCATACGAAATCAAATCTCTCTATGGCCGCGCTGCCACCTCAGCAACACGTCGTTGCCGTGGGCTTTTGACTTATGGCCTGTGCAAATTGCTCGGACTGATTATCTTTAACGAAGAAAAGATCTTCCGAGAATCCTTCGCTGCAGCAATCGGACTTGAGCGCCCTGTTGCTCCCATTCGTGAGGACTTCCCGGATGTAGCCTTGTTCGAGCAATCGGTCGCCGCTCATCAACAGATTCTCAAGGAATACGAGGGAACTCTGGAGGTTGAGATTGGCAATGCCATCCAAGCCCGTTCTCTGCCTGAAGGAGTCGTGGGTCTTATACCTGATGGCGATCGCAGGATTGAATGGAGGTGGAAAGGTCCCGTCTTTGAAGACGGCACAGAGGATATACTTAACTCAAGTATTGTTGTCCGAAACCTTCAGGAACTCGGCGTTAATTCGATCGAGGCTCTCCGTTATTTGTTCCCTGACAAGACGGACGAAGAACGAAGCGCAATGCTCAGTGGCTATCCATTCCGTATGGCCCAAGCCACTCAACAGAGTCTTGGCACATTCCTGACGCTTATTGAAAACATGCGTCAGGTTCCTCATCCGCAGGCACCCGACTTACCGCTGCTTGCGGACCCGAAGCTTGATTTAACCCCTTACATCTACCGCGCACTTGATTTCCTCAAGCGCGAGTTGACTTATGCAGGACAGTATTCAGACGCAACAGGCACCAGCGACCCCGCAGGCCTCGATCCCATCGAGCGCGCCCGCGCCGACGCAGGCTTACCAATCAGCTCCGGTCCAGAGCGCCCAACCTTCGTACCAGATTCCTTCGGCGCCGCAGCCGGAGGCCAGCTACCAGCAGACGGCTCCGGCGG
>NZ_CAXAHB010000120.1:0-3244 GCF_963968385.1 uncultured Oceanicoccus sp. | reverse complement strand
GACAGGTCGCAGGTTCGACTCCTGCAGGGCGGGCCATTTTTGCGTTTTGTTTTATTCAAAAGGCAACACCTGAATAAAATTTACGCCAGCAAAGTTTTATGGGCTTCAAGACTTAAACGAGGCCCATAACCGGCAACCACCTGTGAAGCTGCGCGACTGGCTAAATCACCCGCCTCGGCAAAGGACATATTATGGGTAATACCGTAAATAAAAGCGCCGGCAAACATATCGCCAGCGCCATTGGTATCAATAGCCTTAACCGCATAGGGTTTAATACGGTGTAGCTGGTGGCCATCAAAGACAACAGCACCCTCTGCACCCAGCGTAATAGCAAATGTTGTTGCCACTTGTTTAATCGCTGCAATCGCTTCATCTATATTTTGCGTACCTGCCCAACCCAATGCTTCGTCCTTATTACAAAACAATAGATCAACACCGTCGCCAATCATTTCCTGTAAACCCGACTTAAAGAATTGCACCATGCCGGGATCAGAAAGACTGATAGCCGTTTTGACTTGGTTTTCAACCGCCAGCTCTCGCGCTTTAACCGCTGCCGCACGACCGGTATCGGATGTCACCAAATACCCTTCGATATAAACATATTCTGAATCTGCCAGCGCGGCTTGATTAATATCAGCCTCTGAAAGAGTTTCACTGACACCCAAAAAAGTATTCATGGTGCGCTCGGCATCCGGCGTAATCATTACCAGACATTTGCCGGTAATACCGTCAACTTTATCGCCGGAAAAATCGCTATCAACACCGCTTTGCTTTAAATCGTTAAGGTAAAATTCGCCATTTTCATCATTGGCCACTTTGCAGGAATAGTAAGCACTAGCACCAAAGCTGCTGGCAGCGACAACACTGTTGCAAGCTGAACCTCCGCTAGCGCGCTTTGAGTGAACCAGATGGCTTTTAAGATTCTCGATCAACTGATGCTGACGGGTTTCATCAACCAGTGTCATCAAACCTTTTTCAATTTGAAAGGTGTCCAGATCACCATCCGTTACGTCAATTTCAGTGTCGACCAATGCGGCACCGAGGCCATAGATATGATATTTCGCCATTGTTTTATTCTCGTTAGTGATGTTTTTGCGCTATTGATTATGTTGAGCAAGCCTTGATCTCAGGACATCCATACCCGGTTTATTTTTCAGGATTTCCTCCATACTCAGGCCTACTAACTCATGAGGAAAAACCAGCCATTCATCCGTTTGATGAACAAAATAATCCGGCTCTGTACCCACCTGATTATTATTAGGTTTGTAATAAGCGGTGGCAACCCGAATGTGCGGTGTGTTGTCACCGCAATAGTTTTTAATCTCTGCAATCACTTGTCGCACACTTAAACCGGTGTCGTGGACATCATCAACAATCAATAATCGTTCACTCGCCGCAATCGTGTCCGTGACATAGCTCAAACCCTGCACCTTCACCTCAGCTGCCTGCTTTTCTATACCCTCATACAAAGCAGTGCGAATAGCAATATGGTCGCAGTGATATTCGAAATACTCAAATAATTCATGCACCGCAATAGCTACGGGAGCCCCACCACGCCAAATAGCGACGATTAAGTCCGGTCTATAATCGCTATCGAGTATTTTTAGCGCAAGATTAAAAGAATCATCTAATAGTTGCTGTGCACTGATATAGTGTTTATTCATAGAGGCTTAATCAGGAAATTATGCACAGCATTATAAACCAGTAGCCGGCTCCGAACTATGCACTTGACTATTCACCGCAGTGATTAGATGACAAAGAATCCAGATTCGTACTACTATTAGTCATTAATCATCAATGCCCGAAATAATAATAGGCGATTGCCCCATCGGTCATTGATCAACAGCCGTTGTCAGGAGTTAAACCTTTGTCCCTTTTTGAAGCTATTATCCTTGGTATTATCCAAGGCCTTACCGAGTTTTTACCTGTTAGCAGCAGTGGCCATCTGGAATTAGGCAAGGCTATATTAGGGGATACCAGTATTCCGCAGGAAAGCATGATGTTTACCGTGGTTGTGCATTTTGCCACGGCGCTGGCCACCATGGTGGTGTATAGAGCGGAAGTTATGCGCATTATTGCCGGCCTATTCCAGTTTAGTTACAACGACCAATGTCGGTTTTCGGTAAAAATTATTATCAGCATGATTCCGGCCGCCATTGTTGGCGTTATGTTTGCCGATGAAATGGAGGCACTTTTTGATCGACAAATATTACTGGTGGGCTTGATGCTATGGGTCACCGGACTTTTATTAATCGTGGCAGATCGTGCACAAAACACCAACAAGGACGTCTCATTTAAGCATTCAATCATTATTGGCCTATCGCAGGCGATTGCCATTTTGCCAGGTATCTCCCGTTCAGGAGCGACCATCTCTACCTCGGTACTATTAGGTGTTGACCGCACCAAGGCCGCTAGTTTTTCCTTTCTGATGGTAGTGCCACTAATTTTGGGGAAAATAGCTAAAGACCTGCTGGATGGCGGCATGAATATAAGCAACGACCAAAGCAGTATTTTAGTAGCCGGCTTTGTCGCCGCGTTTGTCACTGGCTTATTTGCCTGCCAATGGATGATTAAGCTGGTACGCAATGCTCAGCTTAAATACTTTTCCTATTATTGTTTTGTGGTGGGAACGCTCGCTATCGGCTATCAGTTACTCTAAAAAATACTGGATCTTTAGCTTGGGAACCTACAATCCGCACCTCCTTCTATGACAGTAAACTAGTTCCTGTAACTAGTCAGCCTCAAGCTATCGCGCTTTACCCCAAAAAAGATATGTTATATCATTAACATATTCACCCACTATAATACGTCTTAACACGGGTACATAAGTACACGAGGCCAGCCGATGCTAAAATATTATGCTCTGATCACTGTCTTTTTTTTCAGCCCAATGTCCATCGCTGAAAACTCATCACAGCACCATGATGATCATCATGATCAAAGTGACCAACATTCAACATCTGAGCAACAAGCGCATTTGCACGGTGTTGCAGAATTAACCTTAGCTATCGAAGGCAACAAGCTTGAAATAAGCTTGGAATCACCGGCAGTCAATATTGTTGGCTTTGAGCACAAAGCTACCTCTAAACAACAAATTAAAGCCGTCGAGCAAGCCAAATCGATATTGGAATCCTCGCCTCGCTTATTCTCGTTCTCCGGCAGCGATTGCGTTCTGCAGCAAGCTTCAGTCGATATGTCGGCATTAATCGAGCAAGACCACCATGATCATCATGATGATGAACAT
>NZ_CAXAHB010000119.1:0-3306 GCF_963968385.1 uncultured Oceanicoccus sp. | reverse complement strand
GTGGCTTCCGAGGGCGTTGAGGGATCGGAGGCTGCTGTATATCTATATACCTATGCTGATGATGAATGGACACTTAAAGCAAAATTAAAAGAAGACGTACCTTTATATGCCAGCAGTATCAGCTTAAGCGGCGATGGCAGCGCTCTTGCTGTGGGTGCTCCGGGTGAATCTAGCAGTGCTAGTAATATAAGTCTTACTGGTCTTACTGGTAGTCTCAATAGCGCTGGTGCTGTCTATCTATATACTTTTAAAGATGATACGTATAGTTATTACAAAACTTATATAAAAGCTTCCAATCCCGGCGCGGACGATTTATTTGGCACCAGTGTTGCCTTGAGTGATGATGGCGGAACTCTTGCTGTCGGCGCTATTGGTGAGGATGGCAATACTACGGACGTCAACAGCGATAATTACGACAACGATGATACTGACAATACTGGTGCGGTATATCTGTATTAATCGATTGCATTTCTTTCGATATTGCTAAAAAAGTCCGTCAATAAATTTGGGCAACGGTCTATTATTAATTCTAGGCAGGGAAAGATAGACCGTTAAAACTGGATAAGCTTTAAGTCATAGCTTGTTTAACTTTCCGCATAAAATCTTAAATCAAACTGGCATTGATTAAAATTATCAATCAATTTGCCGGCCGCTTGATGCATGCAGTCATCTTTATAGCCATAAAAAATATCGAAAGAATCGATGGAATACTCGCTTGAGCGATTTAGTTTGCACCAAATAAAGAAACACCTCCCTGACTAATCAACAAATCAATCAAGCCAGCAACGGTTTGCTTTAAAACAGTGAATTTTTTGCATATTGTGGATAAGCGCGATAAATATCTAGCCGGCAAATATTCTATTGTTTAAGTCACCCCAGTTTTTTATGGTTAATTTGTTTATGCAATGTTCACAGAATCTCTCAAAAATCGGTAATAATTCACAAATTAGTTAATATTTTTTAGCCCAACCGACTAATACTGCCCTATACAAGCGCCGCATCGTTAGGACGATAGCGGTGTTATGGCTATTTGATGTAGCGTTATTCGACTGAGTAGGGGAGAGGCACAGATATTGCCAAAACATGCAAACTTTCTTAGTATTGGGTCAGCTGTCTAATCTTTGCCCAGCAAAGAGCTAACAATACAATAATATAAAATTGGTCAGCTCAAGAAACATATTGATAACAATAAATGATTAGATCCTGTCTCGCTGAATTAATACGGTAATATCAACAGATTGGGTCCGGAGTGACTGCAATGTCCACAACTTCTGCTGTGCAAGCATCCTCGCTGGTATTAAGTGCATCCTTATTAGCCTATTGCGGGCTGGGCGATACAGCAAGTACGGATAGTACAGAAACCAGTGACACGCCGGTTAGCACCAGCCAACCAGTGACAGCACCATTGTTTGTCTCAGCTAATATGGAGGCCAGTGCTCCATTAATAAGTAGCTCCTTAACTAACAATCCACTGCCTACACCCTCATCACAAAGTAATGTTTCCTCGTTCACGCTGTTTGAAAGTGGCCCAGTTAGGCCCATGGCTATGTCGCCAGATGGCCAACAGTTATTTGTGGTTAACACTCCCGATAATCATCTGGAGGTTTTTAATATCACCACCGCAGGTCTAAGTTATGTCGCGACTGTACCGGTGGGGCTTGAGCCTGTTGCGGTCGCTGCCCGTTCCAACACCGAGGTATGGGTAGTCAATCACCTCTCAGACAGTATCAGCATCGTTGATCTCAGCCAGTCAGCACCGCGCGTGACTAGAACGCTATTAGTGGGAGATGAGCCGCGGGATATTCTATTTGCTGGCGCCAATAATGATCGCGCTTTTATTACCGCCGCCCACCGCGGCCAAAATGCGCCTTTTGATCCACAGCTTAAAACCGAGGGTGTAGGGCGTGCCGATGTCTGGGTATTTGATAGTAATGATCTCGGTGCGGCACTCGGTGGCACGCCACTGACTATTTTGCAGATGTTTGGCGATACGCCCAGAGCCTTGGCTCGCAGCGCAGACGGCGCAACGGTTTATGCGGCGGTGTTTAACTCCGGTAATAAAACCACGGTATTGAATACCACGCTGACGCCTAATGCCCAAGCGGTGACAAAGCCGTCACCAACAGCAAACTTTGAAGGCATTGCCGAACCCAGCACCGGTCTTATTGTGCAGTTTAACGGTACTGACTGGGTTGATAATGGCGATCCAATTTCAGGCGCGGCGCCTTCAACTTGGAATGACCGCATTCGATTTTCGCTACCCGACAATGATGTCTTTGCTATTAATGCCAATGCCAATCCACCGGTGCAAAGCGATACCTTTAGCGGTGTCGGTACCACGCTGTTTAATATGGCGGTCAATCCTTCTAACGGAGCTATTTATGTCAGTAATACCGACGCGCGTAATGTGGTGCGTTTTGAAGGCCATGGCACCGCTTCAACCACCGTACGCGGTCATATTGCCGAAAGTCGTATCACGGTTATTAACGGCAGCACTATCAACCCTCGTCATTTGAACAAGCATATCAATTACAATAATAGCGATGGCACAGCGGCGGAAAATAGTGCCAGTTTGGCGCAGCCATTAGAGATGGCTATCAGCGGCGATGGGTCAACCTTGTATGTCTCCGCTTTTGGCTCCGGTAAAATTGGCGTATTCGATACCGCCGAGCTGGAATCTGACAGTTTTACACCGGATCCAGCTGACCATATTACCTTGACTGGCGGCGGTCCGGCCGGTCTGGTGCTTGATGAAAATAACAGTCGGCTCTATGTCTTTACCCGTTTTGATAATGCGGTATCCATTGTCGATACCACACAGCAGCAGGAAGTCGGGCATATCCAACTTCACAATCCTGAACCCACTAGTGTGATTGAGGGTCGACCCTTTTTATACGATGCGGCCTTTAGCTCAAGCCGCGGAGATTCTTCTTGCGCCTCTTGTCATATCTTCGGCGATATGGATCAGTTGGCTTGGGATTTGGGTAACCCGGATGAGCCTGAAGTGGACAACCCCAATGAAGGCGTACCTGGTGTACCGTTTTTCGCAACCAAATTTCACCCCTTGAAAGGTCCGATGACCACTCAAAGCCTGCGCGGACTCGAAGGTATGGGGCCCATGCACTGGCGCGGCGATCGTACAGGAGTCACTGCAGATGCGGATGAGAGTCTGGAAGAGCAGGCGTTTGAGGATTTTATTGCTGCCTTTGAAGGCTTGCTTGGTCGTTCAACACCGCTGACTGATGCAGAGATGGATCTGTTTGCCAAGTTCGCACTGCAACTTATTTATCCCCCTAATCCCATTCG
>NZ_CAXAHB010000118.1:0-3309 GCF_963968385.1 uncultured Oceanicoccus sp. | reverse complement strand
AGGGGCATATTACTTTGATGCGGGGTGGAGCAGTCTGGTAGCTCGTCGGGCTCATAACCCGAAGGTCGTCAGTTCAAATCTGGCCCCCGCTACCAAATTTTAAAGTGCCGGAGTTGGTCGTTATTTGATCAGTTTGACGGTGCAGTGATTAGGCCCCTTGTTAGGGGCTTTTTATTAGGTGCAGTTTTGTCATGTCGGCTTAATATGAGCATGGTAGTGACTGTTTAAGAAGTGGGCTTTATGCCCATTTTTTGTTGGTGGGCTATTTGTCGGTTCACAAACGTGGATTTTGCATGGCAGGTAAAGACGTTTTACTCACAGAGTTGGTGAAACCGGTCGCCGAGGCGTTGGGTGTTGATCTGTGGGGTGTGGAATATTTATCGCACGGTAAGCAGTCTATTGTAAGAATTTATATAGACCATGCTAACGGTATTGATGTGGATGACTGCGCCAAAGTCAGCCGTCAGGTGAGTAGTGTGTTTGATGTTGAAGACCCGATTATGGGTGAGTACACGCTGGAAGTTTCCTCCCCTGGGATGGAGCGACCATTGTTTACTCTTGAGCAGTTTGGGCTTCATATTGGCGAGCAAATTAAAGTGCGTTTGCGCACTCCTTTTGAAGGGCGCAAAAACTTTTCCGGTCAATTGACCGCGATAGAGCAGGGCGATGTGGTTGTTGCAATTGATAGCGATGAATATTTATTGCCTTTTGATTTAATTGATAAAGCGAACATTGTTCCTAGCTTTTAATGTATTTGAAAGCATTGGGCTACATTGGATTACATAGGACTATAAGATCTAACTGCGTATAGCTAACGCAATGGTTAGAATAATATTAAAGCTGAAATTTACTTAGATTTTGTATAAACGAGGCGGACATGAACAAAGAAATTTTGCTGGTAGCAGAAGCCGTATCCAACGAGAAAGGTGTATCTAGAGATATTATCTTTGAGGCTATCGAACAGGCTTTAGCCAGCGCAACCAAAAAACGCTATGACGAAGATGCCGATATCAATGTCATTATTGATCGCGAAGACGGCAACTATGAAACCTACCGCCAGTGGTTGGTTGTGTCTGATGATGAAATGGCCTTGTTAGGTACTCAATTTACCACCGAGGAAGCCGCTGAAAAAGATGCCTCGTTGCAAGTGGGTGATGTCTATAAAGAACAGGTTGAAAATGTAGACTTTGGCCGTATTGCTGCTCAAACGGCCAAGCAAGTGATTGTACAAAAAGTTCGCGAAGCTGAACGCGCACAAGTGGTTGAAGAATATGAACACAGAGTGGGCGAGCTGATTAGCGGTACCGTAAAAAAAGTCACCCGTGACAATATTATTGTTGATCTGGGTAACAATGCTGAAGCGTCGCTACCACGTGAAGAATTGGTTGGCCGGGAAGTGTTTCGTATGGGTGATCGCGTTCGTGCCATTTTGCAAGATGTTCGCCCTGAAGCCCGTGGCCCACAGCTGTTTTTAAGCCGCGCCTGTCCGGATATGCTGATTGAGTTGTTTAAAGTTGAAGTGCCAGAAATTTCAGAAGAAGTGATTGAAATTCGCGCTGCTGCGCGTGACCCCGGTTCACGCGCAAAAATTGCGGTAAAAACCAATGATGGTCGTATCGATCCAGTTGGCGCCTGTGTGGGAATGCGTGGATCTCGTGTGCAAGCAGTGTCTGGTGAGTTGGGCAATGAGCGTGTTGATATTATTTTGTGGGACGACAATCCTGCACAGTTAGTGATTAACGCCATGGCGCCTGCAGAAGTCGAGTCCATTGTGGTTGATGAAGATACCCGCTCTATGGATGTTGCCGTAGCCGAAGATAATTTGGCTCAAGCGATCGGTCGCAGTGGCCAGAATGTGCGTTTAGCCAGTGAGCTAGCGACATGGACTATTAACGTTATGAGTCTGGAAGATGCTTCTGAAAAGCATCAAAAAGAATCAGGCGTGGTGATTAGCGAGTTTATGGAAAGGTTGGATGTTGATCAGGATGTAGCAGAAGTGCTAGTGGATGAAGGCTTTACTTCGTTAGAAGAAGTCGCTTATGTGCCGTTGGAAGAAATGATGGGTATCGATGGTTTTGATGAAGAGATTGCTGAAGAGCTACGGGCCCGTGCAAAAGATGCATTGCTCACACAGGCTATTGCCAGTGAAGAGCAGTTAGGCGAAGTTGAGCCCGCCGAAGATTTACTAAACATGGATGGTATGGAGCGGCACTTGGCTTTTATCTTAGCCAGCAAAGGCATTATCACGATGGAAGATCTTGCCGAGCAAGCCATTGATGACTTGGTGGAAATTGACGGTCTTGATGAACAAAAGGCCGGTGAATTAATTATGACAGCGCGTGCCCCTTGGTTCGCTGAAGCTGAAGATCAACAAAATTAGCCATTGCGAGCTGGCATCGAATATCTCGAATAAACGAGTCGATTGTCGAATAAGTTGAAGCAAGGTACTGGAGAGAACTGAATGGCAGAAGTTACAGTAAGCCAACTAGCCGAAGTGGTTGGCGCACCCGTCGACCGTCTGTTAGCGCAGATGAAACAGGCAGGCTTAAAACACACCTCTGTTGATGAGGTGGTGTCAGATGAAGACAAGCAAACTTTGCTGTCGTTCTTGAAAACCAGTCATGGTGAGTCAACGGCTGCGCCAAAGAAAATCACCTTAAAAAGAAAAACCTTAAGCACGCTAAAAACCAGCGGTAGCCAGGGTAGAAAAACCGTTAACGTTGAAGTGCGAAAAAAACGAACCTATGTTAAGCGTGATCCTGCAGAGTTATTAGCCGAGAGTGCAGCGGCTGAAGCTGAGTCATCGACTGAAACACCTGCGTCGGCGGTTGAGGGAGCTGCTGCCGAGCCGCTCAATGAGGCACCTGTTGCTGCAACTGAAGAATTTGTAGAAGAAGTGGTTCAGGATAAATCCCAAATGGATCCTGAAGTGCTGCGTCAACATGCTGCGGCCAAACGTAAAGATAAAGAAGCTAAAGACAAAGAATTACAACAAGCAGCGACTGCTGCCAAAAAAGCTGAACAAGAGCGTGCAGAAAAATTAAAGGCGACCAATGCCTCGGCGGATGGAAAGCCTATTCGCCGTCGTCATGAAGAACCGGGAACAGCAAAAGACAAAGCCGACGATTTTCCTGAGAAGAAAAAGAAAAAAAGCGGCAAGCTCACCCCCAAAACGCGGGGTAAAAACCGTACCCATAACATCAAAGATATTGATGCCTTTATGGATGGTGACGGTGTCGATTCCCGTGGGCGGCGTAAGCAACACGTATTAAAATTGCCTGAAGGGGCAAAAACCCATGGCTTTGCTCG
>NZ_CAXAHB010000117.1:0-3313 GCF_963968385.1 uncultured Oceanicoccus sp. | reverse complement strand
TCCTCATTATCTGAATCAACCAAATTTGCTGACTCAAAAATACTGTCAAGCTCAGAATCGACATCACAAGCTGTCAGCAAACCAACGGCAATAATTAAAAGAATTTTGCTTATTGTTTTCATAAATCACCGCAATCACATAAAAAATGATTCATTAGAAAGAATGGGAATACACAAACTGGATTATGTTTAAGCGCAAGTGAAAATCCCTTTTTATAAACTGATATCTATTCAAATTGTAGATATGGGAAGGTACAAAATAGCTGCCATAGACTCAATAATGCTTAAGAGCTAGTACTTTAGAAGCAGATATAAAAAACCTGCATAGGCCATCGGAGGCTATGGGGAAATTGTTAATACAGCAAAAAATCAACTGACTCTTTGCGAGTCGTTGTTATGCTTTATTTAACGGCGGGACATCACGAGGAGGATAAAAAACGCTACATAAGAACTGACTTTTTGACCTAAAAAATTAGCAACAGGTTATCTTTGGCATCCTTTTATTCGAGGACTGGTTAAAAAATCCTTTCGGCTAAGTCTTATATTAGTAGAGCCTTATATGTTAGCAGCCAGCCGTGTACCTTGGTCGATGGCGCGCTTGGCATCAAGTTCTGTAGCCACGTCGGCACCGCCAATAAGATGAAACGGTTTAGCTAAGCCATCGGTAAGTTCTCTTAGCGGCGTTTGGCCAGCACATAAGATAACATTATCTACTTCTAACAATTTATCTTTACCAGCAATAGAGATATGAAGACCTTGGTCATCAATTTTTTGGTATTCGCAGCCGGGGATCATATCGACACCACGGTTAACTAAACCAAGGCGATGCACCCAGCCTGTGGTTTTACCTAGCCCTGCACCAACTTTGCTAGTTTTGCGTTGTAGTAAATAAATTTTTCTAGGTGATGACGGCACAATAGGACTTATGCCTTCGATACCTGAACGCGCCTTTAGTGTCATATCAATCCCCCACTCTTGCATAAAAGCAGGGATATTTAAGCTGGTGGGCTCACCGCTATGACTTAAAAATTCAGCCATATCAAATCCAATACCGCCAGCACCAATGATGGCTACTTTGTTACCTACCGGTTTGCGCTCTTTAATCACCTCTAAATAGCTGAGAACTTTGGGATGATTAACGCCTTCAATCTCTGGCATTCTGGGTGATATGCCGGTGGCAAGTATCACTTCATCAAAGTCACTTTGATTGAGTTCGTTAACGGAAACTGGTGTATTGAGTTTAAGTTGCACACCCGTTAGTTGAATTTTTTTAGCGAAATAACGCAGTGTTTCACTAAATTCTTCTTTGCCGGGAATTTGTTTGGCGATATTAAATTGGCCGCCTATTTCACCCGCCGCATCAAATAGAGTCACATCATGGCCGCGCTCAGCTGCGGTAGTGGCAAAGGCCATCCCTGCTGGCCCAGCACCAATAACGGCGAGTTTTTTGCCGGTTTTAACCGGGGTAATAATTAGCTCAGTTTCATGACAGGCTCTGGGGTTTACTAAGCAACTAGTCATTTGCTTTTGAAAGACATGATCCAGACAGGCCTGATTACAGCCTATGCAGGTGTTAATTTCATCGCTTTTTCCAGCGGCGGCTTTGGCAATAAAATTGGGGTCGGCGAGGAAAGGTCTGGCCATTGAAACCATATCGGCATCGCCACGCTCTAGTACCGATTCGGCAACCTCTGGTGTATTAATTCGATTGGATGTGATGACGGGTATGGAAAATTGATCTTTAAATTTTGCTGTCACCCAAGTGAAAGCAGCACGAGGCACTTTGGTGGCAATGGTGGGAATTCTTGCTTCATGCCAACCAATGCCGGTATTGATAATGGTTGCTCCGGCCTGCTCAATAGCCTGACCTAATTGGACAATCTCATCATAGGAACTGCCACCTTCAACTAGGTCAAGCATAGATAGCCGGTAAATAATAATAAATTTTTCGCCCACAGCTTCCCGAACCCGACGCACCACTTCTATCGGTAGGCGCATACGGTTTTCATAGCTACCGCCCCACCCGTCCTCGCGATGATTAGTGCGGGCGGCAAGAAATTGATTTAGGAAGTAACCCTCCGACCCCATTATTTCAACGCCGTCATACCCCGCTTTTTGCGCCAGTAGTGATGTATTAACGAAGTCCATAATTTGTTGTTCTATTTCTTGTTCAGTCGCGGCCTGTGGTTTGACGGGGTTGATCGGGGCCTGGATAGCTGAAGGTGCTATAGGGTTTTCGTTATAAGCGTAACGACCGGTATGTAAAATTTGCATACAAATTTTACCACCAGCCTGATGAACTGCATCGGTGATAATGCGGTGTTCTTGTGCATCTTGGTCTGTTTTGAGTGCTTTGGTATGCTCGTCGGTGCCGGCGCGCTTATTAGGGCCAAAACCGCCGGTGACGATCAAAGCAACGCCACCTTTAGCGCGCTCAGCAAAGTAGGCCGCCATGCGCTCAATACCGTCCTCTGCTTCTTCAAGGCCGGTGTGCATGGAGCCCATTAGGCTACGATTTTTTAAGGTGGTAAAACCCAGATCAAGGGGTTTTAGTAAATTGGGATATGTATTTGCAGTCATAATAACTTTGTCGGCAATTGGCTAAAAAAAGTTAATTTATAGATTTATTTTGACGGTGTCAAGTTTGGCTGTTACATTGTTAAATATGAGTAAAAATCGGCAACTCAAAAACGCATCAAGCCGTCACTGCAATGAAAACCCCAAAATGGGCTATCACCACGGTGATTTACAGCAGGTATTGATGGCAGAAGCCGCTAAAATAATTCGTGAAGAAGGTGAAGCTGCCTTGTCGATGCGGAAATTGGCGATCCGTACAGGTGTGTCTCGCACTGCGCCCTATCATCATTTTAAGGATAAACAGGGTTTGCTTTGCGCCATTGCCGAGGAAGGTTTTAGACGTTTTGATCTGATCATTGAATCCACCACGGAGGAAGATGACCTGCTTCAACACTTGCATCGAAAAATGCGCGACTATGTGAACTTTGCCACCGATCATCCCGAGTATTATAACTTGATGTTCAGTAGCAGGATCTGGACTTCAACGGATATTAGCCAAAGCCTGAAGGAAAAGGCTTATGAAAGCTTCCATGTATACACTGATAGCGTGTCAAGGTCATGTCAGCAAGCGCAACTACCTGATGGCGTTACATCTTTGCGAATAGCGCAATTATCATGGAGCACTTTTCACGGCCTAAGTCGTTTGATGATAGATGGCATTTATCTAGATAAAACAGCTTTTGAAGCTATTTTTGAAACTGCCAGCCAATTGCTTGAGCCACTTGTTAAACAGCCTT
>NZ_CAXAHB010000116.1:0-3360 GCF_963968385.1 uncultured Oceanicoccus sp. | reverse complement strand
AATACACCGATTTCGCCCTTCTTTTTTGGCTCGGTATAGCGCCCTGTCTGAGCGAGCAAACACCATATCGCTGCTATCTCCCTCGGCAAACTCTGACAGGCCAAAAGACATGGTGATAGCAATAGGCTCTTCTTTGAAGTGGAATGGGCAGTTGGCAATCGCCTCTCTGACGTCTTCTACCACCATAAACGCTTGATTTTGCTCGGTTTCAGTCATTAATATCACAAACTCTTCACCCCCGATACGCGCGACAAAATCCGTTGCACGCAAGTGCTTTCGCAGGGTTTTGGCAATAATGTGCAGGACCTTATCGCCCGCCAGATGGCCATAGTTATCATTAATGCGCTTGAAGTGGTCAATATCACAGATCACCATGGTTAACGGGCGCTTATACCGCTGCCAACGCTCAAATTCCTGCTCTAACCGAATGTTATAAGCTTCTCTATTGGGCAGCTGTGTCAGCACATCTTTCAGGGCTTTTTGACGTTGTTCTTCGATGCGCTGCTCAGCATTCTCCGAGGCTTCTTCTATATTTTTAACTTGCGCGACCAACGCATCAAGCTTTTCTGACAAGGTCGCTTCACGCTGCTGTTCGCCGATTTGATACTGATCCATGGCGGCAACTATTTGATCAAGGCGGGAGCTGACTTCTGCTTTGAGCTGGTCTAGCTCAGTGGCCGCTGCTACGGATTGCTGCATGGCGCTAACCTGCTCACGCATAGAATCGCTAAGTTGTTTGCCCGCTTCTCGCCCAACCCCGTTTGCCTGCTCTGACTCGCCGATAAATTTATAGGCTTGCAGCAGGCGCTCATTGAGTCGGGAAAGGAAGCGTTCAAATTCTTGCTGGTTGCGATCAAAGGCGGAAATCACAACAATGCTAATATCTTCAAGGGTTGGCACCAAGTCATACCAGTTTAAGCCCTGCTCTATTTGCTGTTGTACAGCCTGGTAATTTTCTTTGGCCAGTGGTGGTGGCTCGATTTGGTCGAGCAATTCTTGCAACACCTCACAAACGGCTTGATTTAAACCGGAGAAGGAAGGCTCTTCGCCTACGGAACCCGGATCAATAATATCTCTCGGCTCATCAACATCGTCAGATAAATCTAGGCCGTCATTGTTGTTGCCTTTGGTAGCCGACACCTCTTGTTTAACAGGCTCTGCGATGATTTTTTCTGTATAACCCTCGCTGTTTTGTATGCTGGCAGTCTCAGCTTCAACGACCTTCTTATCCGCCGACCACCAATGCCAAAAGGGCTTGCTGGCTCGATGAATATTTCTTTCATTCAAGACTTCCTGCTGCACTTTGGCATATTCATTGATCAGCACAGAATATTCTTGCATCTGGTTACTGCGAGTTTTTAAATTTTTATTCAGTTGTTTAAGTTGTTGTCCGGCGTCCCTTTCCGGCTTTAGATTTTGCAGTGTGGTGACCAGTAATTGAAAGCTGTGCACGATGATCTTGGTGCGCTCGTCTTTAACAATATTGATTCGCTTAAGCTGACCTTCTAACGCATTAACCACGGTATTGAGGTCACTGCCCGATGGCATACCGTCACGAAAGAGTTCCCGCATTCCGGCCAATTGCTTGTCTAATTGCTCATCAACACCCTCGACGATCATGCTCATACGCACAACGGCTTTTACCAATAGGGAGGTCATGGCCTGCTGCTGACGATCGCGCTTTCTCTGCTTATCAAGCGTATCGAGATACTTGTCTTTCCAGTCGCTCTGATCGTCGGGGGAGGTTTTGCTATTCATACCTGTTAGTCCAGCTTTTTAAAAGGTAGGCCTCATTATAGACCTAAAAATAAGATAGACCTTAAAAAGGGCATAGGCACGAAATTATGGGCATAAACATTGAGGGAGCAATCAGGCACAGCACAACCCGCCTGATGAAACTGAGAAAACACTTTATTTGACTAGCAGAGCGCGTTCTTTTTCGATTAAGAAATCAACTACTTTAAGCATCTCTGCCTGGCCACCGGCCAAACGAGCAGAAACCCGGTATTTACCATTGACTACGACTTCAGGCGTGCCGGTGATTTTATAACTGCGGGCACGAGCATCGGCCTGTTTGACCATGCTGTTAACACTAAAAGACTTAAAGGCTTTACGAAACGCTTGACGATCAACACCGTAGTCAGCAAAGAAGTCTTCTATCTCGCCAACAGTCGCCAAACGCTTACGCTCGACATTCATGGCAGTGAAAATGGGGTCGTGTAATTTATCCATCACATCCAAGATCTCGGCGGTATAAAACATCGCCGCATGGGTTTTCATGGTGCCGTTCCACATAGCCGGCGACTGCCAAAAGTCGACATAGTCAGGCTTGCGCTTTTTCCACTGTTTAATCAGTGGCTCAAAGCTGTAACAGTGACTACAGCCGTACCAAAACACTTCAACCACTTCGACTTTGCTGCTGTCACGGGTGCGAACGGGCTGGTCTAGTACTATATAGTTTTTACCGGGAACAGGCTCTTGGGCGCTAGCGAAAGCGGATGTCATTATCAATGCCAGTACGGCGAGGATAACGGGTGCTTTAATAAAACGATTCATGCGCTGACTCCGATTATTTGCTATCTATTAAGTATAAAGGATTAGTACAAGCCAGAAATATAGTTTGCTACCGCATCAATTTCGCTGTCGCTCATACGGTAAGCCACATCTCGCATAATTTTAGTCTCGCCATCATTTGAACGGCCGGCCAAGCCATCTGCCGCTGCCCGGAAGGCTTTAAGTTGAGCCGCTATGTAATCAGCGTGCTGGCCACCTAGCGCGGGGTATCCAGCGGGAGCATTACCCTTGCCGGTTGGCGAGTGACAGGCGGTACACGCCGCTACGCCCTTGCTGCGAATGCCGGCACGGTAAATTTCTTCACCTTTGGCAGCGTTAGCCGCTTTGGCCTGTCCGCCTGAGCTAGGCTGGCTGGCATAGTAAGCCGCGATATCTGCCAAATCAGCATCATTAAAATTATCTAGTAGACCAGTCATAGTTGGAATTGCGCGACCATTACATTTTTGAGCTTTTTGTTCTGCCGCAGAAAGCGCGCCACACTGAATATCTTTTAACTGTTTCACTAAGTAGCGCTCGTTCTGTCCAGCCAACTTAGGAAAGTTAGGCACTAAGCTATTGCCACCCTCGCCATGACAGGCCACACAGGTTGCCACCTTATTTTTGCCAGCAGCGGCATCGCCACCTGCCTGCGCAAAACCGGCAACACTTGCAATCACTAAAAAGCTTACGAATAATTTTTTCATAGTTGTTCCAACAATAGATCTTTATCTGGAGCGGCCACCTTACAGCACCGCTCAAGCTCAATTACTTTTACTTGGGCTGGGCCATATATTCAATCAATGCCTT
>NZ_CAXAHB010000115.1:0-3376 GCF_963968385.1 uncultured Oceanicoccus sp. | reverse complement strand
CCTGATCGTGTTCGCAATGAGCTGGCAGCGATAGATGTTATCCCTGAAGATTGGGGCGGTGATACCCAGTTTATTAATGTCTCAGCCCACTCCGGTGATGGTATTGATGATTTGTTGGAAGCATTGTTGCTGCAGGCTGAATTGTTAGAGCTTGAAGCATCTGCGGATATTCCGGGTCGGGGTATTGTGATCGAATCTCGCCTTGATAAAGGCCGTGGTTCTATTTCTTCAGTATTGGTTCAAGCCGGCACCTTGCGCAAAGGTGATGTAGTGCTTGCCGGTCAACAATTTGGCCGAGTGCGCGCCATGCTGGATGAAAATGGCAAGCCGATTGATGCGGCTGGGCCATCGATCCCTGTTGAAATCCTAGGTCTTGATGGTACGCCTGATGCTGGTGATGCGTTTGTTGTATTGGAAAATGAAAAACGCGCCCGTGAAGTGGCCGAGTTCCGCCAGATCAAAGACCGTGAAGACAAGCTCAAACGTCAGCAGGCCTCTAAGCTGGAAAATATGTTTGCCAATATGGGTGAGGAAGAGAGCAAGTCACTGAATATTGTTGTTAAGGCCGATGTCCGTGGTTCTTTGGAAGCGATTCAAAGTTCATTACTGGAAATGGGTAATGATGAAGTTCAGGTAAATATCGTTTCCGGTGGCGTTGGTGGTATTACTGAGACTGATATCACATTGGCGCTAACCTCTAATGCGGTGGTGTTTGGTTTTAATGTTCGTGCCGATGGCGCGGCTCGTAAAGTGGTTGAGAACGAAGGCGTTGATCTACGTTACTACAGTGTCATTTACGATTTAATTGACGATGTTAAGCAAGCACTTTCAGGCATGTTAAGGCCTGAAATGCGTGAAGAAATTAATGGCACTGCCGAAGTTCGTGATGTATTTAAGTCACCAAAATTTGGTGCGATTGCCGGTTGTATGGTGATCGACGGTACTCTGTATCGCAGTAATCCGATTCGTGTATTACGTGACGATGTGGTTATTTATGAGGGTGAGTTGGAGTCACTGCGTCGCTTTAAAGATGATGTGGCAGAAGTTCGCAACGGTATGGAATGTGGTATCGGTGTTAAGAACTACAACGATGTTAAGCCTGGCGATAAGATTGAAGTATACGAAGTGAAAGAGTATGCGCGAACGCTTTAATAGAGTGCGCACTATTTCAATAGAGCAAAACTGATGGCGAAAGAATACAGTCGTACGCAACGGGTTGGTGATTTTCTAAAACAGGAATTGGCCAGCTTGATACAGTTTGAAGTACGTGATCCTCGCGTCGGCATGGTCAGTATTACGGATGTTGAAGTGAGTCGCGATATATCCCACGCCAAAGTCTTTATAACGGTGCTGGGTAAAGAAAGTGAAGAAGAAGCGTCGGAGTCTATAGACGTATTGAATAAAGCGGCGGGTTTTTTACGCACGCAAATTGCAAAAAGTAATAATGCTCGAACCACGCCTAGGCTGAGGTTTTATTTCGATAGCAGTGTTGGGCGTGGTCAACAGTTATCAAATTTGATTGATAAAGCGGTGTCGGCGGATAAAGCCTTTTCAGATAATAAAGGCAGCACTGATGATGAGACGAATAGCTAAGCGCTATGGCAAAAAAACGGCGCGGTAGACCGTTAAACGGCGTATTGATTATCGATAAGCCAGCAGGTCAGAGTTCGAATCGATCGCTTCAAATAGCCAAGCGGCTGTTTTTCGCTCAAAAGGCAGGACATACGGGCAGTTTGGATCCATTGGCTACTGGTGTTTTGCCTGTTTGTTTTGGTGAGGCGACAAAGTTTTCCCAGTTTTTACTGGATGCCGATAAAGCGTACCGTAGTACCTTTTTATTCGGAGTGACTACCACCAGTGGCGATGCCGATGGTGATGTGTTGGAAACCCGTGATGCTAGTGCCATTACTGCATCCGATATATTGGCATTGTTGCCCAAATTTTCGGGTGAGATAGAACAAGTGCCTTCGATGTTTTCAGCGTTAAAACATCAAGGGCAGCCGCTATATAAATTAGCGCGGCAAGGTATAGAAGTAGCGCGGAAAGTGCGTCAGATAACGGTTTTTGATATTCGTTTAGAGGCCTTTCGCAGTGCAGAGCAAACCGGTGGTCAACCGGAAGCCGATGTGTATATCCATTGCAGCAAGGGCACTTATATTCGCTCTATTGCAGAGGATGTTGGTTTAGCGTTGGGTTGTGGCGCCCATGTTAAGATGCTGCGTCGAGTACAGGCGGGACCTTTTGAAGAACTTCAGGCGGTTTCGCTTACCACGCTGGAAACGCTGGCAGAAAGTGTTGATGTCGAAGGTTATGACGCACTGGATGCTTTACTGGAGCCGGTTGATGTCGCTGTTTGGCATTTGCCTGAAGTAACTTTGGCAGAATCCGCCGTATTTTATTTATTGCGAGGTCATGCGGTTACTGTACCGGGCATACCATCACAGTGTGATGAAGGTGATATGGTTAGAATGTATTCTGAGTCGAGAAATTTTCTCGGTATCGGAGAAATTATAGACGGTAGTCAAGTTGCACCCAAACGTCTAATAGCTACCAATTGAGGTGGCGCAGTTAATCGGTAAGATGTTGTAACTCGAATAAGTTACAGTAGATTGCCCATTGAAATAGCCTGTCTGTAAATATGCACGGACAGGCTGAATTAACGGCAAAGTATTTAACGACTTTGCTTTTGCATATTAACTTTAATGAGGAAAGTATCATGGCATTATCAGCCGCTGAGAAATCAGCAGTAGTAAAAGAGTATCAAACAGTAGAAGGCGATACCGGTTCACCGGAAGTGCAGGTAGCATTACTGTCAGCCAATATTGAAAAATTGCAAGGTCACTTCGGTGATCACAAGCATGATCACCACTCGCGTCGTGGTTTGATACGTATGGTTAATCAGCGTCGTAAATTACTGGACTACTTGAAAGGCAAAAATACAGATCGTTATACCAGCCTGATCAAGCGTTTGGGCTTACGTCGTTAAGCAGTATTCAGTGCCGTTTATATTGCTTTGCAGTAGCGGCGCCGATAAAAAAAGTGAGTCGTAAAAGTCGTGAGTCCCGGCGATGCAGGTTGAATAGAACCCGGGGCTTTTATTGTTATCCCACAAAGGGAGGATTTCCTAAGTGAATCCAGTAAAAAAATCATTTCAATTCGGTGAACACACCGTAACTTTAGAAACAGGCCGCATTGCTCGTCAAGCTACAGGTGCCGTATTGGTAACTATGGGTGACGTACAGGTGCTTTGTACCGTTGTAGCCGCTAAATCGGCCAAAGAAGGTATGGACTTTTTCCCATTGGGTGTTCATTACCAAGAAAAAGCCTATGCAGTTGGTAAAATTCCCGGTGGTTTCTTCAAGCGTGAAGCGCGTCC
>NZ_CAXAHB010000114.1:0-3474 GCF_963968385.1 uncultured Oceanicoccus sp. | reverse complement strand
ACCATGGAGTTATCGGTTTCTAACACCTCTATGGTTATATTGTTACCTATTCTAACTTTTTGACCCACTGACCTTGCTAGTATCAGCATAACACCCTCCTTAGTATTACCCTTTAACGTTTTTAACGTTTCATTAATGAATTAGCTTGCTATAAATCCAGCCGCTTTTAATTGATGGGTTTTTTCATAATGGCAATCGACAGGAAGCGAACGATCCGTTAGCTACAACAAAACGACGCCATAAGAAAATTTTTACAAGCCTCATAAAATTGTCTGGCATCAATTGCCAGCACAGCTCTACGGAGCAGTGCCTATTCGACAAAAACTGTAATCGGCTCTATTTAATTTGAGATGAAAACCTTCCTGTAACATGCAATGAAAATCATTACGTCCTCCCTGTAGAAATGAATCGGCAATATATCACGTACCGTGTTCTTTTCAACAAAAAAATCACTTTTTGTGATTTTCTTTTTCATCACTGTTCACAACATTTCATGTTATATTTATGGCCATGAAACTATCAGGAAGAATCAAAATCGCAAGGCAGCACCTCGCTCAAACGATAGGACGGAAAGTCTCCCAAAAAGAACTGGGAGAAATGTGCGGTGGATGGAGTCAAAATCGTATCAGCAACTACGAGGCCGGCACTAGAACAGCTCCGCCTGCAGACTGTCAGGTTATTGCCAATATCACCGGCGTTCGCATTGAATGGTTACAATTAGAAAGTGGCCCCATGCTGGAAAGCATGATCAAAGAAAAACAAACTTACTATAAAATGAATCCACCAATTATTGAATGGCATGAAATTGATAACTTTCTTGCCAACCCGAAAGATTTTGATTTTACCGGAAAAGAAAGATCACCATTTGCCATTAATAATGAGGGGGCTTTTGCTGTTGTCTTACCTCAACTGAGCGCATATAGATATAACCCCACCAAGATTGCCATTATCCTTCCCATTGAAAAGGATGAAAACCTAACCAACCAGGAAGTGATGTGCCGGTGTAAAATGACAGGTGAAAAGGCATTAAAATTTTATGCCAGTGTCTTCGGGGCCATCAGCTTAATTGACCCAGCAAAAGTTTTTCCACCCATCACGCTGGAA
Organism: uncultured Oceanicoccus sp.; assembly: GCF_963968385.1. NCBI lineage: Bacteria > Pseudomonadati > Pseudomonadota > Gammaproteobacteria > Cellvibrionales > Spongiibacteraceae > Oceanicoccus > uncultured Oceanicoccus sp. Next base: position 2,370 of record NZ_CAXAHB010000114.1, on the reverse strand, counting down.
CAAGACAGCACCATAGAAATTATTGGCCGAGTTATGATTAAATATGAATAACTTTATTGCCCGATTGCCCAACCCAGCCAGTTATTTTTTATCTTATAACTTAATTCCTGATCATTTATTTATCTGCACATTCCTCCCAATCATCACCCGCCGCAGCCCATTTCACCCCACTAGCTCAAACATAAACCTGTTTGTATCATTCAAGATCTATCAAACCATCATTGATTAACAGAACTATAAGGTTTTCTATGCTATCGCTTAGCTGTAGAATTTAGCTTTTATAATCAAAAATAATGGAAAATAATCATGGGTAGAGCCTACCAAAACCGTAAAGACTCAATGGCCAAGACCTCCGATGCCAAAGCCAAAGTCTACAGCCGTTATGGCCGTGAAATTTATGTCTGCGCCAAAGCTGGCGGTGTAGAACCCGATGGCAACTTAGCCCTGCGCGGTTTGATTGACCGCGCTAAAAAAGATCAGGTTCCTTCCCATGTTATTGAAAAAGCCATTGAGAAAGCCCGGGGCGGCGGCGGTGAAGATTTTGCCTCAGCGCGTTATGAAGGTTTTGGTCCCGGTGGTTGCATGGTCATTGTCGATTGTCTGACCGACAACCCTAATCGTACTTTTGGGGATGTTCGTCAGTGCTTTACCAAAACCAAAACCAAAATCGGCACGCAAGGCAGTGTTAACCATATGTTCGATCACAGCGCCATCTTTGTGTTTGACGGTGATGATGAAGAAAGCGTTCTTGAAGCACTAATGATGGCTGATGTGGATGTCACCGATATTGAATGCGAAGATGGTAAAATTACCGTCTTCGCCCCTAATACGGATTACTTCAAAGCCAAACAGGCGCTAATGGAAACTATTGAAAATATCGACTTTGATGTCGATGAAATACAGTTTATCCCGCAAAATACCGCCCCTCTGGCCGGTGATGATATCGCATTGATGGAGACTTTTTTGGCGATGTTAAACGATTTGGATGACGTACAGCAGGTTTACCATAGCGCTGAAATCTAGTTGAGCTGACTACGTTTTGTATACTTTTTAACCAAAAGGTCTATAATTAATGTCAAATCTAACACTTACAGCCAGTAGCAGGACTAGCAGCCGGTCTACCTGAAGTAGAGTTAATTATGGTCAACGCTATTAACAGTTCACCTTTGAAGCCGACCCTGCCTGCCGAACAGCAGGTACCGCCTCCTCCACAACAGGAACAGGCCGAAGTCAGTGTTGAGCAAGATTCTCTACAACGCACGTCAGCATCGCAAGAAGATGCACCGGCCAACAAGCATCAGCAAGCGCAACAGCCGCTAGACCCTGAAGACCGGCTAGGTCGTCAAATAGATATCAAAGTTTGATCCCGCATCGATATAGCAGTCAATGTAGCTAATACTCAACTAATGATTACAAAAAAGCCCGCCATATGGCGGGCTTTTTTGCAGATAAGTTGCGCCTTATTTAAACCCCAATACATCCTGCATATCAAACAGGCCTTTATCCTGATCTGCTATCCATACCGCCGCACGAATAGCTCCGCGACCGAAGCTCATTCTTGAGCTAGCCTTATGACCAATTTCAATGCGTTCGCCATCAGCCATATACATAACGGTATGATCGCCGACGACATCGCCACCGCGAATAGTCGCAAAGCCAATTTCATTATCGGTTCGCGGACCTACCTGACCTTCGCGAGAGAGGACGGCAACATCGTTAAAGTGACGACCATGGCCCTCAGCAACAGCTTCACCCAAACTTAATGCAGTACCCGATGGCGCATCAACTTTATGTCGATGATGGGCTTCAACAATTTCCACATCGTAATCATCACCCAAAATAGCAGCGGCTTCCTTGGCTAATTTAAAACAAAGGTTGACTCCGGTGCTGAAATTGCTTGCCATGCAGATGGCTGATTGACTGGCAGTAGCTGCAATTATCGCTTTATCTTCATCGGTACAACCGGTGGTACCGATAATCATTTTTTTACCCGCAGCTGAACAGGCTTTAGCGTTGGCCACCGATGCGGCGGGCGTCGTAAAATCGACCAACACATCAAAATCATTAATCACTGCATTGATATCACCAACAATAATAACGCCGTTTTTTCCCAAGCCCGCCAACTCACCGGCATCAGCACCAATAGCCGGGCTTTCTGACCACTCAATAGCCGCGGTTAATTGTGCATCGGGATTTTGCTCAATCGCTTCAATCAGGGTTTTACCCATACGACCTGCAGCACCCGTAACAGCAATATTTATTGTCATAGCATTCTCTATATTAGATTTTCATATCGTCAAAAAAGTTTTTCACGCCTTCAAACCACGAATTTTTACGAGGTGTCTGATTACCTTCTTTATCAAAAGACTG
>NZ_CAXAHB010000113.1:0-3512 GCF_963968385.1 uncultured Oceanicoccus sp. | reverse complement strand
AATTATTTTTCTGTTACAACAATAAATGCGGATTAAACTGCTTAAAACGCCGTTTTACCTTGGTCATCACGACCTGTTTATCCTCTACCGACAGTATCGACCAATCAGTGATTTCCTGCGCACTGCGATAACAGCCTTCACAGATATCCTCCTCATTCAATACACAAACTGAAATACAAGGCGATTTTATCTCTACCACATCGTCACTCATGGCGCTGGTGTTTCCTCTTTTAAACCCTCGGCAAAACGACGGCCATTTTCAACATAATGCTGGGCGCTCCATTCCAGCCCTGCCTGTTGCGCTTGTGTTAACTGCTTTTTAATCCTGGCAGGCGACCCGACAACCAGCGAGCCATCGGGAATAACCATATTTTCTGTGACCAACGCATTGGCACCAATCAAACAGTGCTTGCCAATTTTGGCACCATTCAATACCACCGCATTAATACCCACCAAACTGTAATCACCAATCGTACAGCCGTGCAACATAGCCTTATGACCAACCGTCACTCCGGTACCCAGTGTGATTGGGTAACCCGGATCGGCATGCAATACACTACCGTCCTGAATATTGGTTTTATCACCGATAACGATCGATTCATTATCACCACGAATCACTACGTTAAACCAAATGCTGGCATCGCAACCAACACTGACATTACCAATTACTGTGGCATTATCAGCAACAAAAGCATCACCGTTAAAACAGACTTTTACACCATCGAGACTGTAAATCACTTAAAACTCCGAATTTTTCCCAAGCTAAAAGCTCTCCTCTAGCCGCCAAATCTGATAAGCAGGTTCTTCATAGGGATGAGCTGATTTAAACGCATCTACTGCCGCTTGAATCCAATCGTCATCACAGACCATTTCGACTTTATACTCAGCAACGGCTTCAAGTTTACCCGACTTGCCGATAAACGGTTGACTATCAGGCAGCGGTTTAAATTGTCCTTGCCCCAACACTTGCCAACAGCAGTATTCGTAATCGCCAATAGTGCCGGCACCAGCCTCAAAAACCGCAGTTTTTACCGACTCAAGATGCGATTCAGGCACATAAAAACAGAATTTATACATCATCAACCCACCGGATTTTGATCAGCTGCTTCGATCCCTTGGGCGGCATAAAATTCAGCGGCGTACTCAGCCAGACGGTTTTCTTCAATCGCCTCGCGAATGTTTTTCATATGCTGCTGGTAGTAATGCAAATTGTGAATAGTATTTAATTGGCCGCCCAGCATCTCTTTACATTTATCTAAATGATGCAAATAGCCGCGGCTAAAGTTTTTACAGGTATAACAATCACAATTGGGATCCAAAGGTTCATTACTATTTTTATGTTTGGCATTACGCAGCTTCACCACACCCTGAGAAGTAAATAAATGCGCATTGCGCGCATGACGTGTTGGCATTACGCAGTCAAACATATCAACACCGCGCATCACCGCCTCAAGGATATCCTGTGGTGTGCCAACACCCATGAGATAACGCGGCTTATCTTCCGGCATTTCAGGGGTCACCGTATCTAACACATTCATCATATCTTGTTTGGGCTCGCCGACTGACAAGCCACCAATGGCATAACCATCAAAACCTATTTCAGCCAAGCCCGCCATGGATTGCCTGCGCAGATCTTCATACATACCACCCTGCACAATACCAAATAACGCGGAGGGATTATCACCATGCGCTGCTTTGGAGCGCTTGGCCCAGCGTAGAGACAGGGCCATAGAATCTTCAGCTTCCTGATGAGTTGCAGGAAAAGGCGTGCACTCATCAAAAATCATCACAATATCCGAACCTAAATCGCGCTGTACCCGCATCGATGTTTCTGGATCAAGAAATACTTTAGAACCATCAATAGGTGATTTAAACGACACCCCCTGCTCGGTGATTTTTCGCAATGCACCAAGGCTAAACACCTGAAAGCCGCCGGAATCGGTTAGAATGGGTTTATCCCAACCCATAAAATCATGCAGCGTACCGTTATTATCTTCACCATGCTGCTTGACCACTTCGGTACCCGGCCGCAACCAAAGGTGGAAGGTATTACCCAGAATAATCTCTGCACCGATCTCTTTAATATCACGGGGCAACATACCTTTTACCGTACCGTAGGTGCCGACTGGCATAAATGCCGGAGTTTCCACGGTACCTCGAGGAAACGTTAAGCGGCCACGACGGGCTTGGCCATCGTTGCTATCACGTTCAAACTTCATTGCACATTCACGGCTCATTTATTGCTCACTGCTAGCTGTCGACGGTAATACCAACATAGCATCACCATAACTAAAAAATCGATATTGTTGCGCCACTGCTTCACGATAAGCGGCCAGCACATTAGCCTGACCGGCAAAGGCACTGACTAACATAATCAGCGTTGATTCCGGTAAATGGAAGTTGGTTATCATGGCATCCACTGATTTAAAGTGATAACCCGGATAAATAAAAATCTCCGAGTCACCACTAAAGGGCCGCAACTCGCCGCTTTGCGACGCTGTTTCCAAACTTCTGACAGATGTCGTGCCCACCGCAATGACCCGACCACCTTTGGCCCGCGTTGCTTTGATCTGCTCACAAACCTCAGCGGACACCTCGATATATTCAGCATGCATTTTATGCTCGGCAATATTATCGACCCGCACAGGTTGGAAAGTCCCCGCACCGACATGCAAAGTAACAAAGCCAGTGTCGACACCTATAGCCCGACACTGAGCAATAAATTCCTCAGTAAAATGCAAACCTGCCGTGGGTGCGGCTACTGCGCCTTCATGTTTGCCAAACACCGTCTGGTATCGGTCACGGTCACCTAACTCATCAGCGCGATCAATATAGGGTGGCAATGGCATATGGCCAATCGCGTTCATAACCTCTAGCGCAGTCTGTCTTTCGGTAAACTGCAATTCAAACAAAGCCCCCTGCCGACCTAACACCTCTACTTTGGACAAGACTTCGTCACTAGCCTGATCCGCCACCAAATGCAGCTCAGCACCGGATTTTGGCGATTTACTGGAGCGTATATGGGCCAATACTCGAGCATTATCCAATACTCGCTCAACCAGAATTTCCAAACGCCCACCGGTGGGCTTTTTACCCCACAATCGCGCCGGCAACACCTTGGTATCGTTAAAGATTAACAAGTCATCCTTGCTCAATAAGCTTGGCAAGTCTGTAAAGCGTTGATGCCGGGTTTCTCCGTTGGCACCATTCAACACTAATAGACGGCTAGCGGTCCGCTCCGGCATGGGATAACGGGCGATCAGTGAATCGGGTAAATCGAAATAAAAATCGGATAATTGCATGAGGTCTATATGACTGGCTAACAGGCGCGCAAGGTTATCGTAAAAACCTTATTCAAACCAGCAAAATGGCTTATTTTTGAACAGCCAGCAATCATCAGGAAAGCCTTTGACCTTTACCGCCACGTTGCTATAATGCCGCGCTCTGAGTGACCTACCGAGTAAAACTCTATGCCGGAGTGGTGAAATTGGTAGACACGTCGGATTCAAAAT
>NZ_CAXAHB010000112.1:0-3516 GCF_963968385.1 uncultured Oceanicoccus sp. | reverse complement strand
AGTTCAAACCTATGCTGCAGGAGAGAGCCGTATGACAACAGCGACAACTAACGATGCATCAAAAGGCGCCCTTCGAATTCGAAGACTATCGATTATCCTACTGGTTTTATTACCGCTATCAGCACTGGGCACACGTTTTGGCCTATGGCCTTTTACTGTTGGCTTGCTGTTGCTGGCCGTTTCCATGCTTGGCAGTTTACTAATTCAAATTATCAATGCGATCTGGCTCTACCGCAAACCCGCTGCCGGCACCAAAACTGCGCTGCGTTATGCCAGCCTGTTTGCGCTACCACCGCTGGTGCTTGTCGCTATGGTTCTGCGTGGTGATGGCACAGGCGGTGCCGCTATCCACAATATCAGTACCGATCTTGAAAACCCGCCGCAGTTTGTAGCAGCGATTGAGCAGCGTGGTGAGAATAGCAACCCGCTGGCTTATACGCCGCAGATTGCCGCTATTCAAAAGGCACATTTTCCCGCGGTAAGTTCATTACAATCTACACTAGCTCCGGTTGACGCTTTTGCCCAAGCCGTCGTCACCGCGCAAACCATGGGTTGGTCTATTTACGCACAGGACCAAGAGGCAGGCAGAATTGAAGCCGTTGATACCACCTTCTGGTTCGGCTTTAAGGACGATATTGTTATCCGTATTCAGGCTACCGAGAACGGCAGTGTTATTGATCTGCGCTCTGTATCAAGGGTTGGCCGAAGTGATCTGGGGGCTAATGCCCAGCGTATTTTGGATTACCAAGCTCAATTTACTGACACTTTAAAATAAACCAAACAGCTACAAACACCATCGTTGGTTTTTTATTTGCCACCCGGCACTGTTACAATAGCGCCAGTAAACACGACAATCAGGTAAGCAATGACAGCACTATCACCCACTCTGCAACTCACCTTCGAGCTAATTTCACGAGCTTCTGTAACGCCCGAGGATGCTGGCTGCCAGCAGTTAATGATCGATCGGCTCACCGCCGTCGGTTTTAAAACTGAAAAACTGCGCTTTGATGATGTCGATAATTTTTGGGCGGTGCATGGTGATGAAGGCCCTATTCTGTGTTTTGCCGGCCACACCGATGTGGTGCCTAGCGGGCCGGAAGAACAGTGGCAACACCCGCCTTTTGAGCCGGTAATCGAAGACGGTATGCTCTATGGCCGCGGGGCCGCGGATATGAAAGGCAGCCTGGCAGCGATGGTTACTGCCTGCGAGCGCTTTGTAACTGAGCACCCCAACCACAAAGGCCGTATTGCTTTTCTGATTACCAGTGATGAAGAAGGCATAGCGATTAACGGTACCGTGAAGGTGGTGGAGTGGTTAGAACAGCAGAACGAAAAAATTACCTGGTGTGTCGTGGGTGAACCCTCTTCTACCCAACAAGTGGGCGATGTGATCAAAAATGGCCGTCGTGGCTCTCTTGGTTGTGAACTGACCGTAAAGGGTGTTCAAGGTCATGTGGCCTACCCACATCTGGCGGATAACCCTATTCATAATGTCTCTCCTGCATTGGCTGAACTGGCGGCAGAGCAATGGGATAACGGCAATGATTTTTTTCCGGCGACCTCATTCCAGATTTCTAATATCAATGGCGGTACCGGTGCCACCAATGTTATTCCCGGTGAACTGAAGATTATTTTTAATTTCCGTTTTTCCACTGAATTAACGGAACAGGATCTGCGCCAACGCACCGAAGCTATTTTAAATAAACATCAATTAGACTATGACATTGTCTGGAAACTGAGCGGCCAACCCTTTCTTACCTCGGAAGGCGATTTAATTGATGCTACCGTTAAAGCAATTCGCGACAGCGCCAATATCGATACTGAACTGTCTACCGCTGGCGGCACTTCGGATGGGCGCTTTATTGCACCCACCGGCAGTCAATTGGTGGAACTGGGGCCGGTTAACGCCACCATACATAAAGTCGATGAGGCTATAGCTGCTGAAGATTTAAATACGCTGACGGTCATGTATGAAAACATTATGGTCAATCTACTCGCCTAGCGCTAAAACTCCGGCGCTAGTTAGCAGTCTCTGCGAGATACCGGTGCCTACTGATGCATAAAACCCTCAAACACCTGATCGATAATCAACGTAAAACCTTAAGGCTTTATGCATTGGGCGCGTTACTGTTTTTTATTGGCCTGGGTTTTATTCAATCGGCCGATAAATTAATGGCGCCCTCGATAGCACAGGAAGGCTATGCCTTGTTGGGCTTAATGGTGGGTGGTAGCGGGTTTATTATTGCACTGACTGCGCAGATTTTTTTAATTATTCACCGCTTCCAAACTCTGGGCAAGCGCGATTAATATCAGCACACTGTTTATTTTTTAAGCGGATGATCTTCCGGCAACTGTCGATAAATCCATAGCGCCAGTTTATGCTTCATTGCCGGCTCTTTCTCCTCTCCTTTGGCCAAGGGCTGAATTAATTTATCGTGGACTAACAGGCGATAGAGATAAGCAATTTTATCATGCGATGAATCGGTTCCTTCAAATTGACCTACGCCACGTTTCTGCGCATAGACATCGCCTACTTTGATTGCCTGTTTGACTAACTCTGCTTCGTTTTTTAGTTTTCTCAACACTGGCTCCTTATGCTATTGGCAATCGCCGCAGAATCAATACCGTCTGTTTATAGGTTATTTGTTAATGAGGCTTTGATTGCAGCACCCCAAACCTGATAACCCTGATCATTATGATGCCGGCCATCAGACAATAATAAATCGGCATCAGGGACTGCTGCTGTGGTTAACAAACCGGCATTGGCATCAATAAAAAATACATTATCACGCTGAGCCGCCAATGATTGCAAAAACTGATTGGCCTGCGTTAACAAAGACCAGTTAGCCCAGTTTTGGGTGGTAGGTTTTAGCGCCACAATAAACAACTTGGCATCCGGTGCCGCGCCATTTAGACGATCTAGCAGTTGCAAATATAACGGTTTAACTTGCGCCAATGTTTTCGCTGTATTGCCATAGGCGGTAGTAAAATCATTGCTGCCGATATAGATCACCATCGCTGCCGGCTGGTATGGACTGACTATGCGGTTAATGTAATAACTTAGATCAATAATTTTGGCACCACCAAAGCCGCGGGAGAAAACGGTCAGCGGCTGCATATCATCGGCCAGCGTATCCCATAAACGAATGCTGGAGTCGCCGAGAAATAATACCGCCTGTTGCGGTGGTGGATGGGTTTTATCGCTGGCTTCAAAAGCGGCAATGACGTTATCCCATACTCTTGGATCGTCGCTGCGCATATTTCTGCCTTGCTCTCGCAGCTGCAAAAATAGATAGGTGAGCATCAACACTAAAATTAGCGAAAGGATAATCGCCACCCGAATACTTTGCATACGCATAATTATGATCCTGCTAATTCGTGGACTCAGGCCACAGCAAACAACTTAAACAATAAAATAATGACAATAAAATAACGGTAATCATAAACCACTGCCGCCAATCAGGGTAAAACTAATGGTATCAATTTTTAATCATTGATTATTCATCATTGGTTATT
>NZ_CAXAHB010000111.1:0-3602 GCF_963968385.1 uncultured Oceanicoccus sp. | reverse complement strand
TAGCTAATATGTTTTAGGTGGGGCTGTATGGTTTGTAGTACAGCTTTAAAGCATTTTGGGTTGCCTGCGACAATATTGCCTGAGTTCATAAAATCATTGCCACCGTTAAAGTCAGATACTAGCCCGCCACACTCTCTAATCAGTAACACCCCGGCAGCAATATCCCATTTGTTAAGCCCAATTTCCCAAAAGGCATCCAAGCGACCGGCAGCCACATAAGCCAAATCCAGCGAGGCAGCACCAGCGCGACGAATACCGGCGGTTTGTCTGGCAACCGCTTCGAGACTTTTTGTATAGGCGGGGATATAGGCTTCACTGCGGGATTTAAACGGAATGCCAGTGCCAATCAAGCTGCCGTCCAATGATTTGTTTGGGCTCACACGCATACGGCGGCCATTTAACTGGGCGCCTTTACCGCGGCTGGCGGTAAATTCTTCACGGCGAATAGGATCAACAATCACCGCATGTTCTAACTGGCCTTTATACATACAGGCAACAGAGACAGCAAAGTGGGGGATACCGCGAATAAAATTAGTCGTGCCGTCGATTGGGTCAATAATCCATTGATAATCGCTATCGGCATTGCCTTGTAGTCCGCCTTCTTCGCCTAAAAACGCATGGTCGGGGTGGGCCTTGGAGATATGGTAAATCACCTCTTTTTCTGCCGCCTGATCAATTTCGGTGACAAAGTCATTCGAGCTCTTTTCTTTAACCTCTAGCATATCGATCTGTTCAGTGGCGCGGGCAACAATTTCACCGGCGTTTCTGGCGGCTCGCAAGGCGATATTTAGCATGGGTTCCATGGGCAGACCTAGGGTTAATGGTAGGTAGGGCATTAATTGGCGGCGGATTATAGCAGTAGATTTGGCAAACTAGAAACGGCAATTATGGCTAGCTACAACTAAATTTAATCCTTTAGAAGTTTGCCCCTATCGACTTTGTGAAATTCTGCTAGAATCGGCCGCCTTTTATAGAGACAGACAAAGAGACATAGAAGAGTAGGCTGCCGTGACTTCAACTCCCTCCAATCCAACGCATGACCCAAATCATGACCCAATGCATAACGCCCGTGTTGTGCTGGTACATACCTCCCACCCCGGCAATATAGGCGCCACCGCTCGTGCCATGAAAAATATGGGGCTAAAGAATTTGTATCTGGTCAAGCCCAAGGACTTTCCGCATGAGCGGGCAGGTTGGCGCGCCGCCAGTGCGGTGGATATTCTTGATAACGCCGTTGTGGTTGAGACGCTGGAGCAGGCTGTGGCTGATTGTGGTCTGGTGGTCGGCACCAGTGCGCGGGGTCGACGTATACCCTGGCCGCTGGTTAATCCAAGAGTATGCGCAGAGAAAATTTATCCTGAGTTATCCGAGCATCCCGTTGCCTTAGTGTTTGGGCGAGAAGATCGCGGATTAACTAACGAGGAGCTTCAAGCCTGTCATTTGCACGTCAATATCCCATCCAGCCAAGACTATAGCTCTTTAAATTTGGCGATGGCAGTACAGGTGGTGACCTATGAGCTCCGTATGAGACATCTTGAGGGTGAGTTAAGCAACGATGAAATGCAGGAATGGGATACCCGCTTTGCCCGGGTAGACGAGGTTGAGCGCCTCTATACCCATCTGGAACAAACCCTGATCGATATGGACTTCCTAAACCCTGCTGCCCCTAAGCAGCTAATGACCCGCCTGCGTCGGCTTTATAGTCGCACCCGTATGGATGACCTTGAAGTACAGATGATGCGAGGCATCCTTACCTCAACCCAGCAGTGGGTAAACAAGGCCAAAGATAGGCAGTGATAGTGGTTTCTACTGCAAATTAATTGCTCTATAGGCATACTTTTTATAAGGTTGTTGCTCCAGCATTAGGTCTTTCCTGCTAAAAACCAAGTAAAATACTCGGTTTTATAATTGACTAAATTAGTGGGTTATTGCACTATGGCGACACTCTCTAAACTAACGGATTTTTACTATGAGGCTGACAACAAAAGGCCGATATGCAGTGACTGCGATGCTAGATTTGGCGATACATTTAAATTCAGGCCCTATCAGTCTTGCGGATATTTCCAATCGTCAGGGTATTTCACTGTCTTACCTCGAACAGCTATTTGCCAAATTGCGCCGTAATAATCTAGTGATTAGTGTACGCGGCCCCGGTGGCGGCTATTTACTGAGTCGCGCCTGTGAAGAAATTTTTGTTGCCCAAATTGTGGATGCTGTCAATGAAACCATCGATGCTACCGGTTGCGGTGGAGGCGGTGATTGTCAGGATGGTGAGAAATGTCTAACACATCACTTGTGGTGTGATTTGAGTGATCAAATTCATCATTTTTTAAGCGGTATTAGTTTGGCCAGTTTAGTGGCTGATCGAGATGTGCAGGATGTAGCGGCACGTCAGGACAGGCGTCAGCAGGATAATGCCGAGATCATTCCGCTGTCATCGATTAGTTAAATTTTACAACCGCACTAGGAAGCGTTTATGCCACTGCCGATTTATCTTGATTATGCTGCAACCACGCCGGTCGATCCGTGTGTGGCAGAGGCTATGGCAGCTTGCTTAACCCAAAAAGGTATCTTTGCCAATCCTGCTTCCCGTTCACATATCTATGGTTGGCAGGCAGAAGAGCAGGTTGAAATGGCGCGGCGGCATGTTGCGGAATTAATCAACTGTGACCCCAGAGAAATTGCCTGGACCAGCGGTGCCACTGAATCCGATAACCTTGCATTAAAAGGCATTTTTGAAACCGACAACTATCAAGGGCATTTAATTACCTCGGTGATTGAACATAAAGCGGTCATCGATCCTGCCAGATGGTTGGAGCAAAAGGGCGTTAGTGTGACTTGGTTAGAGCCTGATACCGAGGGTCTAATTAGCGCGCAACAAGTTCAGCAGGCGATAACAAAAGATACCAAGCTGGTTAGTATTATGCAGGTCAATAACGAGACTGGGGTTATCAACCCGATTGCTGATATTGGAAAGATTTGCCGCGACAATAACGTGTTATTGCATGTTGATGCAGCACAGGCTGTCGGTAGAGTGTCAATGGATGTTCAAGCCTTGCAAGTCGATTTAATGAGTTTGTCAGCGCATAAATTTTACGGCCCCAAAGGTGTCGGTGCACTTTATGTACGTCGTCCGGTGCAAGCCCAGTTACAAGCCCAGATACATGGTGGTGGTCACGAGCGAGGTATGCGTTCCGGAACATTGGCAACGCACCAATTAGTGGGTATGGGTGAAGCGGCAAAACTTGCGGCCAAGCAGCTGGGTGATGAAGTATTGAGGATAGCTGGTTTGCGCGACTTGCTGTGGTCCGGTATTGCCGATTTGCCCGGTGTTAAAAGAAATGGCAGCGAACAGCAGGTTAGCTCCGGACACTTAAATGTCTGCTTTAGCGGCGTCGACGGCGAGACATTATTGTTATCCCTAAAAGAATTAGCGGTATCCACCGGTTCGGCCTGCACCTCGGCGAGCATGGAGCCCTCCTATGTATTAAAAGCTATGGGGGTGAGCGATGACGATGCACACAGTTCGATTCGATTTTCATTAGGCCGTTTTACCACAGAAGAGAATGTGATCGCAGTTGTCGCTCATATTCGTACTATTT
>NZ_CAXAHB010000110.1:0-3673 GCF_963968385.1 uncultured Oceanicoccus sp. | reverse complement strand
TTCTCTCTGCTGTTAAATCTTATGTAATGGCTAGCACTGTACTGATGGCGATATCTGTATTAATAATCAGTGCTGTATGGTTATACAGTATAGTGGGCTTGGTTGATCCCGCAAGTTTTATCTTGAAAAAAATCAGATGGTCAGCCGATTGGCGCCATTGTGGTGGATTTTATGGTGGGCTAAGCAGCGGATTGAATAACAGGATTAAATAAAATTATCAAATAGAATCAATTAGATAGATATAATTTTGGATTGCTTGAATCAGGGCTATGGCGATATTGCCAGTGCCGAAGGTGTTGTCTTAAATGGCGCTTACTCGTCCACCCAGACTTCTCTTAATGGCTCACCAAAATCATCATAAATGATTTTTTTCCGCGGTTTGCGAACACGGGTTTTGGGCTTTTCCGGCTTTTTTTTGCGGCGTGCATCAATCGCGGCAACCACCTCGGGCACATAGGTGCGACCCTGTTTGGGTTGCTGAAAAGCGCCGTGATCCGAATTTAATGGGCCGTTTGGATTTTCCCTGCCGCTAATTCCCCGTTCGATTGCCGATACTTCACCGCCCTTTTTAAGGAAGTCGGCAATTTGCTTTTCCATATCATTGCGGATATCGGCTTTGGAGATAATTTTTTTCACGGGCACCGAGCTGGTTGTTGTAACGGCTAAACGCCCATCATAGCAGACATTGTTCGCTATGCTTGGAAATTATCCTATGGCATAGAGTTGCCTGTGGTATGGCGCTTTAATCGGTGATTGGACTTTATTAGTTTATGGTTGGGGGCTTTATGCTAGAATGCGCGCCTTTTATTATCCGGTGAGAACAAGTTTATGTCTGAGCAATATACAACGGTTGAGCAACGTGTCAGCTATGGAATAGGCCGCCAAATGGGCGATCAGCTAACGGCTAATCCTTTTGACGGTATTGATATGGATGCTGTGGTTGAGGGTGTTAGAGACGCACTGAATGGTTCGCCAAGTGCGGTTGAAACTGCTGCACTGAGTGCAGCCTATGAAGAAATTAATGCGCGGATGCAGGCTAAGCAAGCCGAGCAGTCCAAAGCAGCGTCTGCTGATGGCGAAGCTTTTTTGGCCGATAACGCCAAGCGTGATGAGGTAACAGTGACTGCAAGCGGTATGCAGTATGAAGTATTGGTGGCTGGTGAGGGTGAAAAACCGTCAGCCACTGCTACCGTTCGTACGCATTATCACGGTACGTTGATTGATGGCACGGTGTTTGACAGTTCGGTTGATCGTGGTGAGCCGGCTGAGTTTCCGGTTAACGGTGTGATTGCCGGTTGGACTGAAGCGCTACAGATGATGGGCGTTGGGTCTAAATGGCGGTTGTATCTACCGTATCAATTGGCTTATGGCGAGCAAGGTGCCGGTGGCGCAATCGGGCCATATGCCACGCTGATTTTTGATGTCGAGTTGATTGATATTGTTGGCTAGAGGCTGGTGAGATGGGCTGCGAAAATAGTTAAAGAACTCAAACATCTGCCTCGGTGATTGAGTTCTTTAGATAGAAAAACTATCAAACAATAAAAGCGGCATTATCTATAAAAAAAGGAATCAATAATGATTAAACATATACTATTACTTCGCATCAAAGACGATGTGGAAGGCCGCAGCAAAGCTGAGAGTATTGCTCAGGCTAAAACCTTGATTGAAGGTATGAACGGTAAAATCCCCGGTTTAATCAAGGTTGAAGTGGGGATTGATTTTTCTGATAGCCCTGACTCTGCGGATATGACTTTATACTCAGAATTTGAATCCCGTGAAGCTTTGGAGGTTTATGCGACTCACCCTGAGCATACTGCGATTTTGCCCTTTATTAGAAGTATTATTAGCGAGCGTCGCTTAATTGATTACGCCGTATAATTAACGGCAAGAGTTCTCAGCTTATGGTTGCAATCGGTCGGTTTAATCAGCTCGAAATCGTTAACAATAACGATGCCGGTGTGTTGCTTGAAGCGGGTGAATTTGGTCAGATACTATTACCCAAACGCTTTGTGGGCAATCAGGCTAAGTTGGGTGATGAGCTGACGGTTTTTATTTATCTGGATTCAGAAGATCGGTTGATTGCCACGACTGAAACTCCCCATGCCTGTGAGGGCGATTTCGCTTGGCTTAAAGTGGTGGAAGTTAATCAGGTTGGCGCCTTTTTAGACTGGGGTTTGCCAAAAGATTTATTACTGCCCTTTGCGCAACAAAAAACGCCTCCCGCTGAAGGTAAGCGAGTTTTGGTTAAGATCTATCTGGATAATAGTCACCGTTTGGCCGCCACCTCGCGTATTGATAAATATCTCAAGGAAGAAAGTACTGGTTATAAAGTAGGGCAGCTTGTCGATCTAATCATTGCGGATAAAACCGAGTTAGGGTTTAAGGCCATCGTGGATAATGCTTATTGGGGCATACTGTATAACAACGAACTGTTTCAACCTTTGAAAAAGGGTGAGCGAGTTAAAGGCTATATTAAAAGAGTCCGCGAAGATAAAAAACTCGATATCACCTTAACCCAGCCAGGCTATGAAAAAATATCGGCTGTTGCTGAACAAATTATTGCTGTGCTCAAAGAGCATGATGGCTATCTCATGATTACCGACAAAAGCACCCCGGAAACTATTCGGTCGGTATTCAGAATCAGTAAAAAGGTGTATAAAAAAGCGATAGGAGCGCTGTATAAACAGCGCCGCATTGCGATCGAAGATAACGGTATCCGCCTGTTGGATTAACCGACGGTTTAAGCCTATGACGCCAGAACGTTTTAATCGGCTTCGCGCCACCCTTGATAAACGCCAGCCGGACTTGACGGTGCTAACCGACTACGTCCATAAGGGCCGTAATTTATCCGCTATTGTTCGCACCGCCGATGCAGTGGGGATAGGGGATGTGCATTGTGTGATTGGTGATAAAGACTATCGCTCATTTCGCGGTACCGCTCTGGGCAGTCATCGCTATGTCAAAGTGCATCGTTATCGGCAGCTGCAAACTCCGGTCGACGACTTAAAGACCAAGGGTTTTCAGATTGTTGCAGCGCATTTGTCTGAGCAGGCGGTGGATTACCACGATGTTGATTTCACCAAACCGACGGCTTTGTTAATGGGCGCAGAAAAAGACGGCATCAGTGATCAGGCCAGTGGGTTGGCGGATATCCATATAACGGTGCCGATGGTGGGTATGGTGGAGTCATTTAATGTGTCGGTGGCGGCGGGTATTATTCTTAGCGAGGCCAGGCACCAGAGACAATTAGCCGGTTTTTACCAACAGCAGCGTATTGAGCAGGCTGAGTACGAGCGGTTATTTTTTGAATGGGCGCATCCCAAAATACGTGATTTTTGTCGTAGCCATCAGTTTGATTATCCGCCGTTGCGAGAGGATGGAGAAATTATTGATGCCGCTGACTGGTATGCCAGCAAACGGGAAATACTGGCCAAGCGTCAGGCGGACAAATTAGCTGGGGAGGCTATGTAATGAGCAATTTAGTGTAATGAGCAATTTATTGATCATATTGGGCGTTCTGTTTGTTGCGTTGGTCATTGTTGTCAAATTGACCGAGAGATTTGCCAAGCCGGTTGAGCCACAGCAACAGGCTAAAATGTCCCGAATAGCGATGGTTTTGATTGTGCTGGTGATGGTGCTAGGCATCATCAGGCATTACAGCGGAGGCTAAATC
>NZ_CAXAHB010000109.1:0-3874 GCF_963968385.1 uncultured Oceanicoccus sp. | reverse complement strand
CAATGTAGTCACAGGTTCTGCGACGGTAAATGCTTGGTTAGCTTGCATAAAAAGTATGTTAGCGCCGATTTAGAGGCGCCTGAGTATTGCCGTTTTAGCTTATTAGGAAAAAGGTGGCGAAATTCTACGCGTCGCTGACAGGAAAATCTATCAATAGCTTAGATCTGGCTGAAGGTATTAGGCGGTTTATGCCCGATGATAGCTATTCGCAGTAGGAATAGCTGTCGTTGCTTGGTTCTTGATCAACTCGATTTGGGGAAATTGCCGGCTATCACATTATCTTCTGCGTCGCTGGCTTCTATCACGCCATTTTTAAACCGGCGAGTCCATATGGCATCAGAGATACCGTCTTTGGGGTTAAATTCCGGCACCGCTTTCTGCAGAATCTGTTGTATCACTTCACAATCATTATTATCACAAGCGACTTGGAGTTGTCTGGTATAAAGGTCGATATCCTTTTCCGGCAACAGCGCCTCATCTGCTCGCATTACTTTGGGGTGATCGGTGCCGGTAACGTTATCCCCAAGCAGTAATTCTTCATAAAGCTTTTCGCCGGGACGCAGGCCGGTAAAATGGATCTCGATATCACCCTTGGGATTGGCTTTGTCCTTTACTTCAAAACCCATCAAACGAATTAATCGACGGGCTAAATTAACGATGCGGACCGGCTCTCCCATATTTAATACAAAAACATCACCGCCTTGACTCATAGCACTCGCCTGCAGCACTAACTGAGCGGCCTCGGGAATGGTCATAAAATAGCGAATAATTTCTTTGTGGGTCACGGTCACCGGGCCGCCATTCTGGATTTGTTGACGGAATAACGGCACCACCGAGCCAGAAGAGCCCAGCACATTGCCAAAACGCACCATACAAAAGTCAGTACTATTATATTTACTGGCAAAGGCCTGCAAAACCAGCTCAGCCATACGCTTGGAGGCACCCATAACATTAGTGGGGCGAACGGCTTTATCGGTAGAAATCAGCACAAAATGATCAACACCGGCCTTTACCGCGGCACCAGCAGCAGAAAGAGTGCCAAAAATATTATTAGCTACACCTTCAACCACGTTATATTCGACCATTGGCACATGCTTATAGGCCGCCGCATGGTAAACCGTATTGACCGCAAATTCGGTCATCACCGATTCCAAGCGACGACGGTTCTGAACCGAACCTAGCAACGGGGTGATGCGAACATTGTGGGCTTCTTTAGCCTTGGCGCGCTCTAATTCACGCACAATCTGATACAGCAAAAACTCGGAAATATCGAATAAAATCAATTCATCAGGCTGGCATAAGATAATCTGGCGACACAGCTCGGAGCCAATAGAACCACCGGCTCCAGTGACCATAACCACTTTTTCGCGAATACATTGATCGATCAACTTAGGATCCGGCGCAATAGCATCGCGACCCAGTAAATCCGCCAGTTCAATATCCTGTAATTGCTCGACTTTGGCCGAACCTGACATTAAATCGGCAAAATCCGGCACAGTTTTCACATAAACCGGCAAGCCTTCTAATTGATCAATAATTTCACTGCGCCGGTGGCTGGTAGCAGAGGGCATGGCGAGAAACACATAAGAAATAGCAAACTCTTTGGTTAAAGCCGGCAGCTGGTTTGAACCATACACAGGGACACCATTAATAACGGTGCCTGCCAAAGCAGCGTCATCATCGACAAAGACTACCGTCTGGTATTTTCCGCCATGAAACAGGGCATTTGATAATTGTCGACCGGACACGCCAGCACCATAAATAACCGCCTTAAGGCGATTATTATTAAAAGCACTATGGTAGAAAGACCGGAGCAGCAAACGAAAACCGCCAATTAAAATCAGGGCTGTTGCCCAGTAAATAACAGGCGTCGAACGGGGAAGTCCGCTACCCGTTAAAAAGATCGCTAGGGCTAAAAGCACGGCCGATACTGTTACCGCCTTAACAATAGTGACAATGGCCTGCTGGCCCATATAACGGATAATGGCTCGATATAGCCCCGCTCTCAGGAAAAAGGCGGCGCTAAACACCATGGTTAGCATCATCGCCAGCAAATCGACGACTCTAAACTCATAAGCCAAGCCGCCCCAACGCACCAAAACTGCTAGCCAGATAGCGAGGGGGATAAAACAAAGATCAATCGCTAACAGGACCGCTTGCTTCCAGTGCCTGGGTAGCTCGTAGATTTTTTCAGCGGGAATAGAAAATTGCCCTTTGATGTTGGCAACCCATCGCTTGGTTGTATTGAGGACAGTCTTCATTGAATTCCTTTATATCCAATCATACCTTAGATGTAATCTATCGCTAAACTTGGCGTATTGTATCCTTAACAATCAAGAGAATATCTAATACTTAAGTATTAGATAACCAGAGGATATTGAAAACATGAATTTGACCTCTTAGTTTACCCGATCACCCTGCCCTCTCCCTGCAACGGTCATAAACAAGTATTTAAAATAATCCTTTAGGGTAAAATTCGCAATCATCCGCTGATCCACTTTGGATAATCGCAGTGGGTCTGACATATCAAGTTCATTAATCTGAGCCAAGCCCGTGATACCCGGCAATACATCAAAAACACCGCGTTGCTGGCGCTCATAGATCAGTTCTTTCTGGCTGGTCAGACAGGGTCTTGGGCCCACCAGGCTCATCTCGCCTTTCAGGACATTAAAAAGTTGAGGCAGTTCATCCAATTTGGTTTTGCGCAGCATAGCACCCAAAGTCGTTACAGCATCGCCATTCACCTTGTGGGTAGCAACAGAAGCCGTGCCCTGTGACATTGTACGAAATTTCACCAAGGTAAAAGGGCGTTGATTTTTACCCACGCGATGCTGAAAAAATAGCGGAGATCCGGTATCAAAAAAACCGAGCAGAGTAATCAGCATAATGATCGGTAAAGTCAGCAGGAGGCCAACCAGCGCCAACAATCGATCAATGATCATAACAGCGGGAGTATTCAATGCAGCATCTTTGTTAGAGTTTGTTTCAGGGTATATTTTGGTGTCCATCCCACCATGTCAGTCGTTGCTGATAGATCAACTTGCAGACTGCCGAACAAACGATCAGCCATGGCCTTTTTACCCATCA
Organism: uncultured Oceanicoccus sp.; assembly: GCF_963968385.1. NCBI lineage: Bacteria > Pseudomonadati > Pseudomonadota > Gammaproteobacteria > Cellvibrionales > Spongiibacteraceae > Oceanicoccus > uncultured Oceanicoccus sp. Next base: position 787 of record NZ_CAXAHB010000109.1, on the reverse strand, counting down.
AGCCTAGCAACAATTTCAATACAACGGGAGGAAAATAAAAAATCCGTTGCGGCAAACCCGATAACTCCCGCACCGCAGTGACAATATCAGCCGTTGAGTACGCCACGCCATCGGATACCAACAACGTTTTACCCGTAGCCTCAGGCTTATCGATGCAATGCGCGATCAAATCACATAAATTGTCCACCGATACCATATCCCGATAATTTCTTAATCCGGCAAAAGGCAAAGGCATGCCGCCTTGAGCCAATTCAACCAGACGAAGAAAGTTAGCCTTTACGCCTGGCCCATAAACCAAAGGCGGACGAATAATAACCAGCTCCATTGCTGAATTTGACGATATTTCTTTTAGCGCCAGCTCGGCCTGTAATTTCGATTCGCTATAGGCATCTGTGGGGGCCGGAACATCCAATGATGAAAAACATTTGCCGTGATGAGTTTGTTCGCCATTCACTTTAATCGTGCTGAGAAAAATAAACCGTTTTACCCCACAGCGCCTGGCCGATGCAGCCAGGCGAACAGACGCATCTATATTGGTGCGCTGGTAATTGATTTCTGTCTGGTCGCCCATTTGATGAACACAGGCGGCAAGATGAATAACCACATCAATATCCGCCAGGCAGTTATCCCAATTATCGAAGCTATCAATATTACCGATTAACACCGATGGCAGGCTGGTATGCTTTTTACTGCGGCAGGCCAACAGCAGAGAGTGGCCCTGCGCTGCCAGCAGGGAGCTGAGCTGGCTGCCGATAAAGCCGTTGGCACCTGTTATTAGTATTTTCAT
>NZ_CAXAHB010000108.1:0-3875 GCF_963968385.1 uncultured Oceanicoccus sp. | reverse complement strand
TTTTATTAGGATTATTACAACAAACTCTATTCAATATAGATGATTTTTGGCGTTAAGCCTTATAAATCAGCAATATCTGTTTCGACTCATTTATAACAATGCAGCCATTGATTAAAAAACCCCAGGATTCGGCTTTATCCAACAGCTACCTTTCCCTTAAAGCATGAGCTATCTGGTCATGTATGGGTTTTAGCAAATAGGATAACACCGTGCGATTCTGCGTAGTGGCAAACACCTCCACCGGCATACCCGGTACCAGAGATTTGCCATGTAGCTTGTCCAGTTCCGCTTCAGGGATAGTAAGGCGCGCCTGATAATACATTAATCCAGTTACAGAATTCTGCAACAAATCAGCGGAGATAGTTTGCAGTTGCGCCCGCAGTTCCGGGGTTGTCCGCTGGTCAAAACTGGGCAACCTGATTCTGGCCTCCTGCCCCACCACCAGCTGATCAATATCAATGGGATGAATCTCTGCCTCCACCAATAGCAAATCCTGCTGCGGCACCAACGACATCACCGTTTCGCCCGGCGCAATCACCCCGCCCACCGTGTGAAAAGCCAGCTGATGTACATAACCCGAGCGCGGCGCACGAATCTGCAAACGCATCAATTGATCCTGCACCGCCACCCGCTCCTGCTGCAACCGCACAATGTTCAGCCGGGTATCCTGCAACTGCTGTAAAATCTCCACTCGCCGATCTTCATCAAGCTGCAGGATTTTCATCTCAAGTTCACTAATCGCCTTTTGATCCTGAGCTATCTCCGCCATCAGGGCATTGTCAGCACCCTGCAATTTCAGACTGTCTCGCTGCAATTCCCTGATACGACTTTTATCGATCATTTGCCGCTTAAACAGTCTCAGTAAATCTGCCAGCTCAGGTTCCACCAAAGCCATTTCCTGCTGTTTGGTATCGCGACCGGCCCTGAGCCCGACGATCTTCTGTTGCAACTGTGATATCTGTTGTTTGAACTGATTACGCTGATCCTGCAGGCTGTTTCTGCGGGCATAAAACAGCTTTTGCTGATGACTTTCCACCAGTTTTACAAGTTCCGGTACCGGTCCTTCGACATCCAGACGGGAAAAGGTAATCTCTTTATCAGCCATCTGTTCTGCCAACAACCTGGACTGTTGGGCATAGAATTCATGTAACTGCTTAACGACCATCGCCTGATTGGCTCGCACCAAAGTATCATCCAACGTCAGCAACAGATCGCCGGCAAGCACCAGATCGCCATTCTTTACCTTAATACTCTGGATAATACCGCCAGCCTGATGCTGCACCTCTTTGACATTGCTTTCCACTACCACCTTACCCGTTGCCACCACTGCACCGGAAACCGTGCTTAACGCTGTCCATAGCCCCAGACCACCGAGCAAAAAAGCCACTACCACCACAGTGATCAACAAATGGTAACGCATACTGCCCAACAGTCGCTGTTCCGTATCCTGTTGCACCGACATTAGACTGTCTCCCTCACCGGCATTATCATCCGCTGCATCACTTCCTGCTTCGGCCCCAAAGCCGCGGTTTTACCATTTTGCATACATAACAGGGTATCCACTGCGGCAATGGCACTGGGTCGGTGGGCAATCACAATAACAATGGAACCGGCTGCCCGAATGGCCGTAACCGCCTCGGTCAAAGCCTGCTCACCCTCGCTATCGAGATTGGAATTGGGTTCATCCAGCACCACCAGAAAAGGCATTTTATACAGAGCCCGTGCTAGCGCGATACGCTGTCGCTGGCCCCCTGAAAGCGACAAGCCGCCACTGTCAATACGCGTGTTATAACCCTCGGGAAAAGTGACCACCAGCTGGTGAATACCAGCCATGGTAGCCGCTTTGATAATATCATCTGCTGTCGGCTCCAGCGCAAAGCGGCTGATATTGTCAGCAATGGTACCGGCAAATAACTGTATATCCTGCGGCAGATAACCAATAAAATCACCAACCTGTTCACTGTGCCACTGGCTAATGTCGGCACCGTCCAAACGTACACTGCCCTTCAATGTTGGCAACACCCCGACAATACCTCGCGCCAGAGTCGACTTGCCGGAACCGGAAGGACCAATAATACCCAGCCCGTCACCCGGAGCCAAAGCCAGAGAAATATTTTGTACAAAAGCCTGTCGCATACCCGCCGGTGCACAGCAAAACTGTTGTAATTCCAGTCCGCCACAGGGCAATGGCAGGGTCATTTTGGTTGAGTCCGGTCTGGTATCCAGCGCCTGCTTCAACCTGTGCAGGCTTTGTCTGGCAGCCACAAAACCACGCCACTGCGACACCGCCTGTTCCACCGGCGACAAAGCTCTGGAAGACATAATGGACGCGGCAATCATCACACCGGGAGTCACTTCCTGCTTGATCGCCAACCATGCCCCCACCGCTAGAATCAGCGATTGCAGCATAAAACGAAAGGTCTTGATGGCAGTGCCAAACAACCCGGCCCGGTCTGACGTCACACACTGCTGTTCAAGATACTGTTCATTCAAACTCTGCCAGCGGCTTTGCAACACCGGCAACATACCCATGGCTTGAATAACCTCGGCATTGCGCCTGGCAGCCTCCACCACCAACATACGTTGAGTCGTGTCGCGGGCATGACTGGCCACCGGCCGCCGGGAAATATATTCATTCGCAGCAATCAGTACACAGATAACCACCGCTCCGGCGAGCGCCACCAAACCCAGCCAGGGGTGAAACAGAAACACAATCGCCAAATAAAACGGCAACCAGGGCATATCCATAATAGCCGCCGGGCCAGCTCCGCAGATAAACTGCCTGAGGGTGTCCATATCCTGCATCGGCCGCAATTGATTGGCTTTAGTGCCTAACAATAACGGCGCCCGAGTCGACACTTCATAAGCCAACACCGACAGGCGGGCATCAATCCACAAACCAATCCGATTCAATATACGACCGCGCAAGCCTTCCAGTAGTCCGAAAAACAGATACAGGCACAGCACCAGTAAACCAATCACCACCAGCGTTGGTAGCGAATAACTGGCCAACACCCGGTCGTAAACCTGCAACATAAATAGCGGGCCGGTTAACATCAGCATATTAATCAGCAGACTTAACAGACCAAGATAAACCAGAGTAAATCTCAGTGAAGAAAACACCCGGGCAAATACCGACTGCCCGGGTATGGGATGCTCTTGCATAATCCTTTGCCTTATACTTTTTACAGCGACTTCTTAAACAAACCGAAAATCAGCGTCCTGCAGATCCGATACCAATGTATTGCGCAGCACAATACTGTTGCTTTCATCCAGAGTAATGCTGGTATCGGTGCCATTATCCACCATAGCCTCCAACACCTGCCCGTAATTGGCAAAGGTGCCTGCCCTGAATTCAATCACATCATCATTGTCAAAATCGTTAATCACATCCTGACCGAAGTTAGCGGCAAAGATAAAAGTATCGGCGCCACCCAGACCTTCGATCGTGTCATTCCCTGCACCACTATCAATCCGCTCGCCGTAATAATCATCACCAGTGATGCTTTCTGCAGCGTCAGTCCCTTGAAGTACCGCAACTTCACGCATAGCATCTTGATCCCAGACCGTGTGATCCGCAAACTCCAGATATTGCACTCCTTCATTACTACCTGCACCATTAACTCGGTAACTCATCGACAAATTAATTTTTTCGCCTGTAATCTTATTGGTAATAATCAGATCACGCACCTGATCCAGGCTCTGGGTGAAAGTGACATTATCAACATTCAAGTCGGTTAATATTAAGCGATCGAGACCTGCCTTTTGAGCTTCTCGAATAACATCATTCCCATCGCCAGAGCCCCAATGATAGATATCGTTACCTTGACCTCCTTCAAGGTTATCGTTACCTTGACCTCCTGCCAGCGTATCAT
>NZ_CAXAHB010000107.1:0-3966 GCF_963968385.1 uncultured Oceanicoccus sp. | reverse complement strand
ATTGATACTCCAAATGTGAATAAGTCACTTGACTTGTCAGAAGCTTATCCTTGTTTGGTATTATTCAGAACCAATGATACCATTATAACAAAATTAAAAAAGCACAGTTTAACGAACAAAGTTTCTCGGGTTGCACGATTACGATTTCAGTAGATGCTGAAGTAAACCAAGCAAAAGTATAGGTAAAAAAATAAAAACAATGATTCCATTTTCCCCAATAAGCTGCCTGTTATGAAAGGGATTATATTTACCGAATTTATGGATTTAGTTGAAACAACATTTGGCTATAGTGTGGCAAATGTTTTGTTGGATGGCTGTGATTTGCCTTCCGGCGGCGCCTATACCTCGGTAGGTACCTATGATCATCAAGAAATCCTCACACTAGTCGGCCAGCTACAAAAATTAACCGGCACGCCTGCGCCTGATTTGCTTGAAGCTTACGGCAAATTTTTATTTCCTAAGTTAGCGGTACAAATGGCTTCAATGTCGTTGGCATTTGATGGCGCCTTAGATTTATTGTTATCACTGGAAAGCATTATTCATAAAGAAGTGCTTAAACTCTACCCAGATGCCGAGCTTCCCTCTTTTGATGTTAAAAAAATTAACGATAACGAAATACTGATGGAATATCGTTCCTGTAGGCCGTTTGCCCATTTAGCAAAAGGGCTGATAGACGGTTGTGGTGAGTACTACCAGGAAACACTTTCTGTTTCCATGAAACATATTAATACAGAGGCTGAATTCGTTACCCTGATTACGGTGAGGCAGCTATGAGTGAGAGCGATGTAGAAATAGAGCTCTCTTATCTGCGCAAAAAATTGAAGCGCGAAAAAATTGCCCGTATGCAGGCCGAAGTACTGCTAGAAAATAAAAGTTCTGAGTTATTTGATATCAATAAACGCCTGCAAGAAACCAATAAGCAGTTAGATAAAATAGTCGCGAAGCGTACCCGCGCATTACGTGCTTCAGCACAGCGAGTAGAGACCACCTCAGGTAAGTTAGAAACAATTGTTAACCGATTAAACTTAGTACTTGATATTGCCAATGCAGTCACTTGGCTACTAGATATTCGACAGGGAACGATAGATCTTGCGGGTAAATGTGAAAGTTTGCTCGGCATTGAGCCAGTCAAAGGGATGTCAATCGATGATTTAATGCGGCGCGTTCATAAAAATGATCGCGGTAGCTTGAATGAAGCCTTAGAGCTGGCCTTCCATGAAGGCAAAGCCGTTAACCTTCGCGGCCGTGTGATGAGTCGCGATGGATCTTACCGATGGTTTCAGATTAATGGCGAACTTACTTCACTGGGTACCAAACGATCGCTATGTATTATTGGTTCTTGTATTGAAGTGCATGAGCAGGTTGTCCGTGAGCGAGAAATTTGGCACGCGGCTAACCATGATGCATTAACCCAGCTGCCTAATCGAAACTATTTTGAAACACAATTCACTGAGCTGGCAGGGGAAAGTTTTAGCAGCGGTGAAAGCTTTACCGTTGCCTTGATTGATATCAATGACTTTACCCATATTAATGAAACCTATGGTCATCGCGTCGGTGATATTGTGCTACATGATCTTGCCAATGTATTGAAATCATACTCTGATTCAATCGCACATATTGCTCGATTATCGGGTGATGAGTATGTGATGATTTTTAAACAGGATATTGCTACTTTTTCTGCCCATGAATTATCGCAAGCACTGATTGATGAATGCGCCACGCTGTCGATAAAAGATGGCGAGCGTTTGGGTTTAAGCCTAACCGTGGGGCTTGCTGTTTTCCCCAAGGATGGTGCCACGCTGGATGATTTGATGCAGTCAGTGCGTTCAGCGGTGCAAGTTGGCAAGCAGAAAAAACATATTGGCAGTAACTGTGTGCTGTATAACGATGCAATTGAGCGCGAGCGGATGCGTGAAAAAGATATCCGCTTGGCATTAAAATCAGCGATTAGAACACAATCGTTTGATATCGCTTTTCAGCCGATTATGTGTCGAGAGGCGCAGAGCTTTGTCGGCTGTGAGGTGCTATTCCGCTGGCCTGATATGGATCCCCAGTGGCAGATTCAAGATGTTATTGACGTGGCAGAAAATAGCGGTTTGATTCTTGATCTCGGCGAGCAAGTGATAGATATGGCGCTGGCTAAAATCAGTTGCTTGGCCGATATGGGCATTGATAAATGGGTCTCTGTGAATATCTCACCGCTACAATTTCAGTTTCGTGATGTGCCGCAAATGATTTCTAGCGCCATCCTAAAATATAATGTCGATCCGGAGATGTTGCTGATTGAGGTGACGGAAAATATTTTCCTAGAAAATTTTACCCGGGTTTCAGCAGCGTTAAGTCAGTTATCAAAAATGGGCGTGCGTATCGCTATTGATGATTTTGGTTCTGGTTATTCCAGCTTGCGCTATGTGCAGTTGCTGCCGATTGATAAAATCAAAATTGATAAAGTCTTTATTGATCATGTCGGCTCCAGTACCGAAAGTCAGGGTATTGTGGAAGCCGTGATTAATATGTCCCATTCGATGGGTTATAAAGTGGTTGCAGAGGGTGTTGAAACCGAGGCGCAACTGTCGGTTTTAAATGCTATGAACTGTGACTATGTGCAGGGTTATTATTACTCCAAGCCAGTTAACTTCGATCAACTCATCAAGCTGGACGATTTCAGTCAAACGGCTCCATCGGTGTCAGAAACCCCTATTGAGGATGCCTCGTAAAGCCAAAGGTTTGTTATTGTCTGGTTGCAGATGATTTGTCCCTCATCGATTAATACCCAATAAAATTTCCTTCCGAAGCCTTGCCAGCGCTAGGCTTGTCGCTGTTATAATAGCACCCGCAAACCTAAGGGGTGGCTTCGGCCTGAGATGTTTGAAAAAACAAACCCTTGAACCTGATCCGGTTAATACCGGCGTAGGAATAGGTCTTTTAAATACCCTCTTCGCGTCGCTCGCCGGGTCTCTTTTTATATTGGAGACTCATATGTTAATTGCAACAAAGCTTTATTTATCCCATCTTAAAAAAATTCCCATAGCTCTAATTACTGGCGGAGTGGCTATCTATTCAGGATTGGCAGCCGCACAGCAAAGCCCCGTTGATGAAATCGAAGAAGTAATCGTTAGCGCCGATTTTCGTAATACCCAGTTGATGCAAAGTACGGGCAGTATCAGCGTGTTGGTTGAGCAGACTATTCAGGAACGGGCATCACAACATCTTGAAAGTATTTTAAATACCGTACCGAATGTTACTTGGTCCGCTGGTGGTTCGCGTAGTCGCTTTATCCAGATGCGTGGTATTGGCGATTTGGAGCAGTATTCGGATCCGAAATATTACCCCTCGGTCGGTATTATGCTGGATGATCTGGAGTTGGGTGATTCTGCCAGTGCCGGCATGCTATTTGATACCGAGCAGGTTGAAGTGCTCAGGGGGCCTCAGGGTGTTCGCTTTGGCGCCAGCGCTCATGCCGGTATGGTAAATATCAAAACCAAGGCGCCTACTGATAGCTTTGAAGGCAGTATTAGTGGCGGCGTGGGCAATTACGATAGTTATAACCTAGGTGCAACTATCAGTGGCCCACTAACCGATCAGTTAAAAGGCCGATTAGCGATTCAGCAAAATACGGGCGATGGCTATATCGAGAATAGGCAGCTGGCTAAAGATAATACCAATGGTTTTGATGAGCTGACTGCCAGAGCAAAACTGCAGTGGTCGCCGTCTGCCAACTCTCAATATGATATTGGTGTGTTCTATTTTGATAGTGACAATGGCTATGATGTTTGGTCATTGGATAACGAACGAATCACCTACTCCGATCAGCCTGGCAAAGATAAGCAGGAAACTTTGGCCGTTACCGCTAAAGGTGAGTGGGTGTTAAATAGCGAGCAAACGCTGCAAGCGGTGTTGACGCATACGGATAGTGATTTGCTCTGGAGCTATGATGCTGATTGGATTGCAGATGACTTTTGTGTG
>NZ_CAXAHB010000106.1:0-3998 GCF_963968385.1 uncultured Oceanicoccus sp. | reverse complement strand
CCACAATAGAAAAGGCTGACCGTATTGTGGTGATGGATGCAGGATGTATTGTTGAACAAGGGACGCACAAGCAATTAATGGAGCACTCTGGGCATTATGCCAAATTGCATGCTTTGCAGTTCAGTGATAACGATTGAAAATGCCATAGTGCGGCCCTAGTTATTACTATTCATGCGGCGAATAATCATAATCAGGCAAAAACCGCCTGATACTCCCAGTCACATCTACGCTATCGATAGATTTTCCTGTCAGCGGCGCGTAAAATTTCGTCACTTACCTCTAATAAAGCAAGCGCAAACAGTAATATTAAAGGGTCCTTAGTTAAGCGCTGACGTACTTTTTATGCAAGCTAAACAAGCATTTACCGTCGCAGAGCTTGCGACCACATTGACTGATATTGCTCCGACAACTGCGACAGTAAATCAGGGCAATGCGCCGCTAAAAATTTGTCTATTAGGTTATCGCAGTCAGCCCTATGGCGGTGGTCAGGGCATCTATATCAAATACTTGAGCAAGGCGTTAGTAGAAGCGGGGCATGAGGTGGATGTTATTTCCGGTCAACCATACCCCCATGTTGATCCCAGAGTTAAGTTGATCAAAATGCCCGGAATGAATTTATTTGAAACCGGTCTTGGTTCTTTAAACTTTAGCCATCTACGATCAATGACCAATATTATCGAGTGGACCGGCAAGTTAACCGGCGGCTTTTCCGAGCCCCGTTGTTTTGGTCGCAGAGTGTTTAAATATCTAAAAGCACATGGCCGGCACTACGATATTATTCATGATAACCAATGTTTAAGTTGGGGTATGTTAAAGCTGCAAAAAAAAGGGTTTCCGTTGGTCACGACCATTCATCATCCGATAACTAGTGATTTACAAATCGCTTTAAATGCCGCGAAGGATTGGAAAGCGCGGTTATTTATAAGACGTTGGCATTCTTTTTTAACCATGCAGAAAAAAGTGGCCAAACGTTTAAATCATTTGGTGACGGTTTCAGAAAGTGCACAGCAAGATATTGCCAGTGCTTTTAGCCTTAAACCTGCAGGCATTAGTCTGGTTTATAACGGCATCGATACCGAAGAATTTCGACCCATGTCATCAATCGCAAAAAAACCGTTTCGTATTATGGCGACTGCTTCAGCTGATGCGCCACTAAAAGGTGTGCGTTATTTACTGGAAGCAGTGGCAGAACTCGCCAAACAGTACCCCCGGCTAGAATTGCTCATGGTTGGTAAGCTGCAGGCGGGTGGTGCCACTGAGCGATTGATAAAACGATTAAAACTAACCGAACGTATTACGTTTGTTAGTGGCATTTCTACCGAACAATTAGTTGCTCATTATGCCGAAGCACAGGTTGTGGTTGTTCCCTCAGTTTATGAAGGCTTTGGTTTGCCTGCCGGTGAAGCCATGGCCTGTGGTGTGCCGGTAGTATCCACCGATGGCGGGGCATTGCCGGAAGTGGTAGGTGATGCCGGAGTTATTGTGCCAGCAAAAAACAGTCAGGCGATTGCTACGGCAGTAGCCGATTTGCTAGACAATGTAGACAAACGAGAAGCTATGTCTCTGGCCGGTCGTCAACGGATTGAAAATTTATTTTGTTGGAAGCGTACCGCCAAACAAATGACTGACTACTATAGCCAAGTGTTAGAGAAAAAAAATAACTATGCAAACGGTTGATTTTAACTATCTGCCCTTGCTGCCCGGTGAAACGATTTTAGATTTGGGTTGCGGTGAAGGTCGGCATGTTATCTCTGCTTATCTAGAGCAGGATGTGACTTCGATAGGGGTTGATCTTAGTCTCGATGACCTTCGCACTTCACAGGAAAGATTCCAGCATTTTGCTGATCCCGATAATAGTAATAAACGTTTTGGCCTTTCGGCGGCCACCGCATTGCAATTGCCCTTCGCTGATAATACCTTTGATAAAGTTATTTGTTCCGAGGTGCTGGAACATATCCCTGATTTTAAAGCTGCGCTACAAGAAATAGAACGGGTACTAAAGCCCGGCGGTTTATTTTGTGCCAGCGTGCCGCGCACTTGGCCAGAAAAAATATGTTGGTATTTTAGCGAGGCCTATCACAAGGTTGAAGGCGGCCATCTGCGTATTTTTAAGGCAAGCAAACTACAAGCACAGATTGAAGTCTTGGGTTTTACCATGCTGCATAAACACTGGGCTCATGCTTTGCATTCGCCGTTCTGGTGGTTAAAGTGCTTTTTCTGGCAAACACAGGAAAGCAATTGGCTGATCAAACAATATCATCGTTTTCTAGTTTGGGATTTGATGCACAAGCCTTTATTAACCCGCACACTGGAACGAATGCTCAATCCCATGATGGGCAAAAGTGTGGTGATGTATTTTAGAAAGGAAAGCAGTAAATGAGTGGTATTTTTTTATCAAAAGGATTATTTCCGGCTGATTTTTTTCAGCCTACGGTACAATTTATTTTAAATTGCCAGCAACCAGATGGTTCTATCCCTTGGTTTGAAGGCAGCTATGCCGACCCCTGGGATCACACTGAAGCGGCCATGGGTTTATCGATTGGCGGAGAATGGGATGCAGCGGCAAAAGCCTATCAGTGGCTGGCGGATACCCAGCTTGAAGATGGCAGTTGGTGGGCCGCCTATAAAGCGGGCGAGATTGAAAATGGCGATCGTCGCGAAAGTAACTTTGTTGCCTATATAGCAACCGGCGTTTGGCATCATTATTTAGTGACCAACAATAAAAATTTTTTAAGGCGTATGTGGCCGACGGTTGAGCGAGCCATCGAATTTGTACTAAGTCTGCAATCGGAACATGGTGAGATTCAGTGGGCGGTAAAACCCAATGGCTCGCCCAAAATGGATGCGTTAATTACCGGCTGCTCTTCTATTTATAAAAGCTTGGAATGCGCGATTAATATTGCGATGACTATGGGCGAAGATGTGGCCGCATGGTGTGCTGCTAGAGAGCGTTTAGGCGACGCTCTGCGTAATAAGCCGGAACGGTTTGATCGTAGCTGGGAAAGTAAAGCGCGTTACTCGATGGATTGGTTCTACCCTGTATTAACTGGCGTGTTATCGCCATCACAATCACAGGCTCGGCTTAAGCAGCAGTGGGATAAATTTGTTGAAGAGGGAATGGGCTGTCGCTGTGTATCGGATGAGCCCTGGGTGACGATTGCCGAGTCCTGTGAGCTCACCATGGCGTTGCTGGCTGCAGGTGATCATGCGCGGGCAGTGAATGTTTATAGTTGGTTGCACCAGTGGCGTTTAGACGATGGCTCTTACTGGACTGGCTATCAGTTTGTGCAGGATGTGCTATGGCCGGATGAAAAGCCCACTTGGACAGCGGGGGCGATTTTATTGGCGGCGGATGCATTAACCGAGCATACCCCCGCAGCAAAATTGTTTACTGAGGTGCGGCTGTTAGATAAAGCAATACCAAGCTCATCGGTACAAAAAATTATAAAATAATTAAATACCGAAAGCGGGCTATAATTTTCGTAACAATCCCAAGGTGTTTACCACTTCAATTTCCTCAAACAATCCCGAGGCTAAAGCCAGTCGATAGATGGTTATTGGCGCCTGACCCCCTTCATCGGGGTTAGGAAATAAATCATGAATGGCCAAGATACCGCCGGGTATAATATGGCTGGCCCAGCTTTGGTAATCGGTTTTTGCTGCTGCCATACTATGCCCGCCATCGATAAATACCATTGATAGCGGCGTGTTCCAGCCGCGACTGGCCAGATCAGAGCTGGCGACAATCGGGATAACAGTATCCTCTAAATCCGCAGTGCGTATATTGCTGCGAAACACTTTAAAGCTATCCATCAATCCTACTTTACTATCATAAAGCTCAGGGTCATGGTATTCCTCGCCGAGTTGATGTTCTTCAGAACCTCGGTGGTGATCCAGCGCATACAAAACACCGCCCGCTTTTTTACAGGCAGTGCCGATAAAAATCGTTGATTTACCACAGTAGCTACCTATCTCCAGTGCCGGCGCTTTGGCCGACA
>NZ_CAXAHB010000105.1:0-4152 GCF_963968385.1 uncultured Oceanicoccus sp. | reverse complement strand
TATCCATGCTGTTGCCACTCTCAACCTTAGTTAATTATGCCAGTATTTAATAATAATATTTTAGCCGGAGCCTCAGGTGCAACTGGGGCTGCCGCTGGCTTTCAGATTTCTAGGTCCTTAAGATTTAACTCAGGAGATTCAGCGTATCTCAATCGCACTCCGTCGTCTGCAGGTAATCGCAAGACGTGGACTTTTAGCTTCTGGATAAAACGTTGCAAAATTGGATCTAGACAAGCAATTTTTACAGCAGGTGCTGATGGCGCTGAAATTATATTTAATGGCGCTGATAACCTAAGGTTCTATTACTATCAGGGCGGTGTCGGATATGTAGGCGATGCTAAAACTCAGGCTGTCTTTAGGGACACATCTGCCTGGATGCACGTAGTTGTGGTTTACAACTCTACTAATGGTACAGGTTCAGATCGAATAAAAATCTATGTTAATGGTGTACAGCAAGCACTAACGCACACACACACTTTCCCACTAAATACTCAAACTGATATTAACAACAGCAGCACTGCTCATAACATAGGGAAATACAGTGCTGGTAATAGTCAATTTGGGCAGTTTTATTTAGCTGAAGTGCACCATGTTGATGGTCAAGCACTTGCACCGACTGACTTCGGTGAATACGACGACAACAATGTTTGGCAGCCGAAGAAGTTTACTGGTTCATTCTCTTCTTACGATCAATCAGAAACTTGGAGCAACGGGTCAGTCACAACAGGTTCGCTAAATACTGGTGACGGATCCAGCATTGCTGGTTGCTTTGATGGATCGCCTGCTGCAAATACAGGCATATTTACAAACACTGGTGCAAAAATTGTTTATACCTTTCCGAGCACAATCGACTATACGTCTAAGGTCGAACTATTTGCTTTTAGGGGCGAAGGGAATCCGGGCAACTCTTATTTTGACTTGGGAGACGTAACACCATCAACAAACTACTTTTCGCAACTTGCTAGCCCTGGTTGGATTACTGTTGCGACAGGCAGTGGATCCTTTGATGCAATCACTAACCAAGACCAGCAGAACAATGGCGGTTGGGCTGGAATTAAGGTTGACGGAATTTTGCTAGTTGATCCGAGTGTTTCCGTTACAGTTAATTCTTTCCACCTCGACTTCTCCGACAACAGCAGCGATGCTGCGCTTGGAACGGATAGCAGCGGCAACAGCAATACTTGGACGGTGAATAATCTTTCAGTTGCTGGCTCTGCTTGGAATCAAAGTCAAACCTGGAGCAGTTCATTGTCTTCAAGCACAGGGTTCAGAGGCAGCGAGCCTGCAACCAACGCATTTGATGGCGACACCAGCAGCATTTGTTCTGCCGTCAATAATGGAGTGGTTACTTTTACGTCGCCTGTAACGTTTGCCTCTGATTCAACTATAAGAGTAATAGTGCATGGCGGAGACCACACTGTCACTGTAAATGGGGGCAGTGATCAAACAATTTCTGCTGGATCATATCAAACAGTCAATTTCACCAATTCATCAAACTCAACCTTTACTATGACGTTTCAGCGGGATGCATCTGCTGATACGGGGATTAGGGCTATTGAGATTGGGGGAAATGTCCTCGTTGATTCAGGAGTTGTTGATCCAAATGCCGCAGGCATTGACAGCCTGATCGACACGCCGACGGATTACGAGGCAGATTCTGGCAATAATGGCGGAAATTATGCGACGTTAAATCCGCTCGATAGGAAAAGCACAGTCTCGCTGTCCAATGGCAACTTAGACGCCACCACGTCTACCACTGGCTGGGCGGGTGTCAAAGGCACTATAGGTGTGTCTTCTGGCAAGTATTACTTTGAAGCGACTGCTAATGGCTCAGCGGCCAATAAGGTGTTTTTCGGAATTTGCGCTAGTAGCGTAAAGCCCGACACTTCAGGTTATCTGCAAGACGACTCGACAGAAAGAGCAAAAGGAATGCTCATATTCTGTGACAACGGCCAGTATCAACTGGATGGAAACTCAAGAGTCAACTACAGCTCATCAATGGCTGATGGTGATGTCATTGCTATTGCGTATGACCTTGATGGCAATACCGTTCAGTTTTACAAAAACGGAAGTGCTTTGGGGTCTATTGACATTTCAAGCTCGCCACTTGCAAGCACAACTGTTGTTCCTTTGTATATTCACTACAACACGAATACGACATATCATCTAAACTTCGGCCAACGTCCCTTTGCGTACACGCCACCAACAGGCTTCCTTAGTCTCTGCACAACGAATCTACCGGACCCAACGATTGCCGATGGTTCGACGGCGTTTGATGCTGTGGCATACGCCGGGACTGGAGCCGCCCGGTCAATCAGCTTAGGGTTTAGCCCGGATTTGGTATGGACAAAGCAACGCAGCGGTACGGAATGGCACTACTTAATTGACACAGTTAGAGGAAATACAAAAGCCCTTTTTTCTAATGAAACTGATGACGAGTATACTACTAATGCCCAAGTATTGACTGCGTTTAATTCTGACGGTTATTCACTTGGAAGCGACAGCGCTGTTAATGGCTCTAGTGATTCATATGTGGGCTGGGCCTGGGACGGCGGATCATCAACGGCCAGCAACACTGACGGAAGTCTGACTTCTAATGTCCGCGCCAATCCGTCTGCTGGGTTCTCGATTGTTGGATATACGGGGAATGGTTCAGCGGCGACTATTGGGCATGGTTTGAATGCTGCACCTGAAATGATTATCAAGAAGTTTAGATCTGCAACTAGCTCGTGGGACGTATATCACGCATCAGTTGGCGCAGGTAAACGGCTTGTTCTTAATTCAACTGATGCAGAGGCTTCAACAAATTCCTACCAAAACGTCAATTCCACCACGTTTGATGTTCATGCTGGAAACAACGATAGCGGTGTAACTATGATCGCCTACTGCTTTGCACCTGTCGCAGGCTTTAGCGCGTTTGGTTCGTATGAAGGCAAGGGCAATGCAACAATTAAGCCGTACATTAATGTAGGTTTTCGTCCTGCATTTATTCTTATTAAAGCCACAGATATTTCAGGCAAATCCTGGTTAATCTACGATAAAGCACGCGATGGTTACAATCGCAACAATGATGATTTAGCGCCTGATTTGAATAATCAGGAAAATGATGTTGTTGGTCCAGCTAACTCTATTGACATATTCTCGAACGGTTTTCAGCCAATCTCTGATAACAGCAGGCTTAACGAAGACGGTGCAACGTATCTATATGCCTGTTTTGCTGAGCATCCCTTCAAAACCTCTCGCGCACGCTAATTAACAAGAATAACTTATGCTAAAACTTGATGGTAAGACCCTGCAATACGACAGGGCATTTACACACAATGGAATCTCCTATCCTGCTAATTGGCTGCGCTTGACCACTTTGGAAGAAAAGCAAGCCATTGGCATCAGTGAAGTTGCTGACACCAGTCAATCCTGGGATCAGCGTTTTTACTGGGGTGTGGATAATCCTAAAGATCTCGACGATTTAAAGACTCTGTGGAAACAAAAGCAAAGTGACATTGCAGGTTCACTGCTAGCTTCGTCTGATTGGCGTGTTATTAAAGCACGTGAGACAGGTGGCAGTGTCCCTATTGATTGGTTTAACTACCGTAAAGCTGTACGTTCTGCATGTAACACACGTCAAACTGAAATCAATAATTGTACAGATGTACCTACATTAAAATCATTAATTGACAACCCTACTACCCTTTGGCCTGAAGAACCATGATCACCCTTATCCGTCCAATTCTTTTCTCATTCCTTAACTCTGAAAAAGTTAAACGTCTTATTGTTGACATGCTTGCCAAACTCGCAGAACAATCTGACAACACTGTTGATGATCAAGCAGTAAAGTTTATCGAACGCGGTTTGTTCGGTGGACCCCTGGAGTGAACCACCAGTTCTCCCTTCTCTAACCCTCCCAGCAGCCCCTGAGCTGCCCCAAGCGGTGCTGGAGGTACCAAGGGCCCAGCTACCTAGTTACAAGCCCCTTGTAGTACCTCCTAACACCCTTAGACCACCACCGGGTATTGAAGGGATTAACACGGAAGATGAACCTCCACAAGAGGAGGGGAAACCTGATTCTAAAAAACAAACTACAAAACCGAATATAGACTTACCACCTGAAGCTCAGATCATACAAGTCCCATTTACGGACATTGAAGTCCCAAT
>NZ_CAXAHB010000104.1:0-4263 GCF_963968385.1 uncultured Oceanicoccus sp. | reverse complement strand
TCGCCAGCACCATCAACGATAACCGAGTTATCTTTATCCATAGTGACACGCTTGGCCGTGCCTAACTGCTCAAGGGTAACCGCCTCAAGTTCAAGACCGATTTCTTCAGAAATCACTGTACCGCCCGTTAGCACAGCGATATCTTCGAGCATCGCCTTGCGACGATCGCCAAAACCAGGGGCTTTACAGGCAGACACTTTAACGATGCCACGCATATTGTTAACCACCAAAGTAGCCAGCGCTTCGCCTTCAAGATCTTCGGCAATAATCACCAATGGACGGCTCGCTTTGGCGACTTGCTCCAGTAGAGGGAGCAATTCACGGATATTGGAGATTTTCTTATCAACTAGCAGGATAAAAGGATTTTCCTGCTCTACAGTCATATTTTCAGAGTTAGTGATAAAGTAAGGCGAGAGGTAACCGCGATCAAACTGCATACCTTCAACAACGTCTAGTTCATTTTCCAGTACATTGCCTTCTTCAACGGTGATAACGCCTTCTTTACCGACTTTTTCCATCGCTTCTGCAATGATGTCACCAACTTGCTGGTCGCTGTTTGCAGAAATAGAACCTACC
Source organism: uncultured Oceanicoccus sp. (assembly GCF_963968385.1). Classification (NCBI taxonomy): domain Bacteria; kingdom Pseudomonadati; phylum Pseudomonadota; class Gammaproteobacteria; order Cellvibrionales; family Spongiibacteraceae; genus Oceanicoccus; species uncultured Oceanicoccus sp. The sequence goes on along the minus strand of NZ_CAXAHB010000104.1, from coordinate 3,687 downwards.
TGAGCGATAGATTTGCCATCACCACAGGGCGCAGCCATTTTCTCAACTTCAGCCACCGCCGCGGTAACCGCCTGATCAACACCACGCTTGAGGTCCATTGGGTTCATACCCGCAGCCACGGATTTCAAACCTTCATTAACGATAGCCTGAGCCAGTACTGTCGCTGTAGTAGTGCCATCACCAGCGTCGTCAGAGGCTTTGGAAGCCACTTCCTTAACCATCTGTGCACCCATATTTTCCAGCTTGTCTTCCAGCTCGATTTCTTTGGCAACAGAGACACCGTCTTTGGTTACCGTAGGCGCACCAAAAGACTTATCTAACACAACGTTACGCCCTTTGGGCCCCAGCGTTGTTTTAACCGCATCAGCAAGAATGTTGACGCCATTTAACATTCTTTGGCGAGCTTCATCGCCGAATATCACTTGTTTAGCCATGATTGTGTTCCTTTAACTATAAATATCTTCAAAAGGGTAAGTGAACCGGCAATTAACCAATTACACCGAAAATTTCGTTTTCGCTCATGATGATCAGCTCTTCACCGTCAACCTTGATGGTATTACTACCGGCATACTGACCAAATACAATTTGATCACCAACTTTTACCGATAAAGCGCGAACGTCACCGTTATCTAACAACTTACCTTCACCAACAGCCAGCACTTCACCCTGATTGGGTTTTTCTTTCGCCGAGCCAGACAGAATGATGCCGCCGGTTGAGGTTTCTTCTTCTTCCTTGCGACGAACGACAACGCGATCGTATAACGGACGAATATTCATTTTGGCAATTCTCCAAAAATGTAGGTTAATGATTTTGGTTTAAAATTCCGGAAAACCGGGATGTTGCCATATATGGGGCCAGCCAAATCGATATCAAGGGGAATAACGGTTTTTTTTAGCACCGAGTAATTACGGCTAAGGGAAATAGAGCAATCATTAATTCACACAGAGATTTAAGCTAGGGTTCACGCTTATATTCGCCCTCAATAACCGAGCCATTTTGCAGATCAGGTTGAGTACTGGAAGCCCTCATGCTTTCAGTCGACTGAAATGAAGATTGAAAACCACGATTATTTCCATAGGAAGCCTGCACCTTGCTTTGCTTTAACAATAAGGCCACCAATAACTTACGGCTAAAAGGTAACAGACAAGCAAAACCAATCGCATCAGTGATAAAACCTGGCGTTAACAACAGCGCACCGCCCACCGCCAACATCACCCCTTCAAGGATCTCACCCGCAGGCAATTCGCCCCGCGCCATTCGTTGATCCACTCGCAATAAGGTGCTCAGCCCCTGCTGTCGTAGCAAGGCCAGACCCATTGCCGCCGTCAGGAAAACCAGAAAGATGGTGCTGTAAGCACCAATATGGGAGCTGACTTCAATTAACAGCCACATCTCAACAATGGGAACAGTGATAAACAAAAGTAGAAAAAGACGCATTGAAGTCAGTCTCAGTGATAGACAAGTGTGGTTAGTCAACAAACAATGAGGCCGCATAGGATCAATGTCAAGTCCATCACCTCTCACAGCGACTATCGATTGGAAAACAGCTTATTTACTGCAATAATGCCCGCGCGTTTTTTTCTAAGCAATTATTTGAATAGCAACAACAAGAGAGAGGCTTCTTATCATGGATCTTAACGGAAAAGTTATAGTGGTTACTGGCGGCGGACAAGGGCTTGGACGCTCCATGGCGATAACGCTAGCAGCCAAAGGTGCCAAATTAGCACTAATCGACCTCAGTCGGGAAAAGCTCGACGAAGCGGTTGAGCTATGTAAAGCAGCGGGGGGTGATGCTAAAGCCTATATCGCCAACGTAACCAAAGAAGACGATGTTATTTCAACTTTTGACCAAATCGTTGAAGACTTTGGTAGCTTTAACGGCATCATCAACAATGCCGGCATTCTTCGCGACGGTCTATTAATTAAAGTTAAAGACGGCGAGATTGTGAAGAAATTAAGCTTTACTGAATGGCAAGACGTTATCGACGTTAACCTGACCGGCGTGTTTCTTTGTGGCCGCGAAGCCGCCGAGCGAATGATCAAGCTGGGTATAGAAGGCGTCATCATCAATATCTCCAGCCTCTCCAGAGCCGGTAATATAGGCCAGACTAACTACTCTGCCGCAAAGGCTGGGGTTGCAGCTATGGCCGTTTCTTGGGCCAAAGAATTAGCTCGTTATGGCATTCGTTCGGCAGCGATTGCCCCCGGTATTATCGCCACCGATATGGCTGCCAGCATGAAACCAGAAGCGCTGGAAAATTTGACAGCAGCCGCTCCTCTCAAGCGTATGGGCACACCGGAAGAAATTGGCCACACCTGTGCCTATATTTTTGAAAATGATTACTTCACTGGCCGCATTATTGAAATGGATGGTGGCTTAAGACTTTAATCTTAATGTCTGGGAGCAACATTGATTTTATGTTTTTTGGGTGATGATAAACCAGCCATCGGGTTGGTTTCCAACCAATCGTTACCCATAGAAAAAATATAAGACGCTTTTATCAGATAATAAATTTTTCCCAATATATTCATGTAAATATGATTAGCGAGGTCCGAAAAAATTCTGCACAATGGCACTCTGTTATTGCCACCCAGAGCCAGCATGAACCCAACGCCATTGCATTTTGAACAACATATCCCTGTTACCGATGATCAATTGAGCGCTGTTGATATACTCTCAGCTCATACCGAGCTGCCTAAAAATACGATTAAACAGGCCATGCAAAAAGGCGCTGTTTGGCTAACTCGCCAACAACACACTCAACGTCTGCGCCGAGCTAAGAGCCAGTTAATCGCAGGCGATCAATTGCATCTTTACTATGATGAAAATATTCTGACCAGCGAACCTGCACCCGCAACCATGGTAGCCGATGAAGATCACTATAGCCTTTGGTATAAGCCCTATGGCGTCTATTGTCAGGGTTCCAAGTGGGGTGATCACCATACCATACACCGAATGGCCGAACAGCAATTGCAACGACCATGCTTTATTGTGCATCGTTTAGATCGGGCCACGACAGGATTGGTGATAGTGGCTCATAAAAAGAAAACAGCAGCAGCGTTGGCCGCCTTATTTGAACAACGGCAGATTGAAAAACATTATCAAGCTATTGTAGAAGGTCAGTTTCCAGCTACGCAGACACTAAGTATGCCCATTGATGAGAAACCGGCGGCAAGTCATATTCGTACTTTATCTAGCAATCAACAATTTTCACGGGTCCATATTGCGATAGAAACAGGCCGCAAACATCAAATCCGCAAACACTTAAGCAGTGCCGGATACCCTATTGTCGGAGATAGGCTATATGGCAGCGATCAGCAACAAACTCAGGATTTACAGCTATGTTGCTATCAGCTTAAGTTTCAATGCCCTGTCAGTCACCAAGCAAAAGACTATCTGCTTGAGGATAGCTTGCAACTGTCGCTATTGGATTAGCATCTGATAATCAGAGTATTTTATTGTTGCGGCTAGTCACTAAAATGGCTATCTATAAGCAGGTTTTTACTACGCCTATACCGTGTTTTTTACTACCGAATTCGGCTTGTTCCGAAAAAGCATTTCGGTATAATGGCCGTCCTCCAAACTGCCAGGCAGTTAAATCTTTCGGGGCGTAGCGCAGTCTGGTAGCGCACTACACTGGGGGTGTAGTGGTCGCAGGTTCAAATCCTGCCGTTCCGACCAAATT
>NZ_CAXAHB010000103.1:0-4550 GCF_963968385.1 uncultured Oceanicoccus sp. | reverse complement strand
GGTAAAACTAATGGTATCAATTTTTAATCATTGATTATTCATCATTGGTTATTAATCATTGGTTATTAAAGACCATTGATCTTTATCAAGCCTTGCACGCCCTTCTTGCTCCAGTTTGAGTAAATGCGCCCATAACGAATAACGGGCTACAGGGTGCAGGCTGGCATCAACATCATCGTAGACTTGAACCGTTAAGCGATCGAGATCGACGGGACCGGTATTATTAAGTTTGCTCAGCACTTTAGTCTCCCGTTTGAGACGGTGCTCTATCAAGCCCTCGATCTCTTTCACTGGGTTATCAATTATCTGGCCATGGCCCGGACCCAGTGCCTGCAATGGATAGTCGAGCAATAATTTTAGTGACTGAAGATAATCTTTCATATTTCCATGGGGTGGAATAATCACCACAGTTGAGCCCTGCATAATATGGTCGCCGGTTAATAACAGACCATCTTGCTCAACCAAAAAACACAGATGGTTGTTGACGTGGCCCGGTGTATGCAGCGCACGCAGGGTAAATTCCTCCGTAGCCCAGCATTCATCATGAGCTAATGATTTTTCCGGCGCAAAGCTATCATCCTGAAAACCATCATTGTGGCTAAGCTTATTGCCCATCACCACAGCACCGGTGGTCTCGGCCAAGGTAGCCGCTGCCGGTGAGTGATCTGCGTGGGTATGGGTTGCCAGAATCCAGCGCAGCTTATCACCGCAGGCTGCCAGTATTGCGTCGATATGAGAGGGATCGGCCGGGCCGGGATCAATAACGGCGATTGACTCTTGCCCCACAAGATAAGTGTTAGTACCCGCACCAGTCATGGGGCCTGAGTTGGGCGCGGTGATACGTCTTACCCTATCACTAACCCGTATTATTTGACCTGGCTTAATGGCCTCGTGCATAGCTTACTCGGTGTTTTTTAGTTTAGGCAGAGCCGGTAATTATTATCAGCCGATATTAAAAACGGGATAATCAATATCCCGTTTTGTTTAATGCATCAGTATTGCTTTTTAAACCAGATTATTGATAGCAACTACCGGATTGACATCGGCGTCATAATCCACACCATCAATTTCAAAACCGAACAGTTTTAAGAACTCATGTTTGTAGCCCGCCATATCACTTAGTTCAAACAGATTGTCATCATTAATATTATCCCAAAGTTGTTCCACCTTTTCTTGTATCTCGGGACGCAGCTCCAGATAATCAGCACGCAGACGTCCTTCATCATCCAGTTGCGGACTACTGCCATAGAGGCTTTCGCGAAATAGCAGATCAATTTGCTCAATACAGCCTTGATGACTGCCGTCTTCTTTCATCACTTTAAATAACAGGCCCAGATATAAAGGCATAACCGGTATGGCCGAGCTTGCCTGCGTCACCACCGCCTTAAGTACCGATACTCGGGCATCACCACCGCGAGCTGCCAGCTTGTCACGCAGACTAATTACCCGCTTATCGAGATCTTGTTTGGCCTGACCGATGGTGCCATGCCAATAAATATCCCAAGTCACTTTTTCGCCGATATAGGTATAGGCCGTTGTTTTTGCGCCATCGGCCAATACACCGGCTTGATCCAGCGCATCAATCCACATCTGCCAATCTTCACCACCCATTACCGCAACGGTATTATCAATTTCTTCCTGACTGGCTGCCGTTACCGCAACGTCTTTTAAAATACCTTTATCGGTATCGGCTGCGCGCTGTACCACATCTTTACCAATCGGCTTTAAAGTCGAGCGATGTAATTCGCCGGTTTTAGGGTGTTGACGTACTGGGGAAGCCAGACTGTAAACCACTAAATCAACCTGACCTAAATCCGCTTTAATGGTCTCAATGGTTTTTTGTTTGATTTCATCGGAAAAGGCATCGCCATTAATACTCTTGGCATAAAGACCTTCAGCTTCGGCATATTTATGAAAGCCGGCAGAGTTGTACCAACCCGCAGTACCCGGTTTTCTCTCAGTGCCTTCTTTTTCAAAAAATAAACCTAGCGTTGCGGCACCACTGCCAAAGGCCGCGGTAATACGTGAAGCCAAGCCATAACCGGTGGAGGCACCGATAACAAGTACTTTTTTTGGCCCATTATCTATCACGCCATTGGCTTTAACATAGTCGATCTGGCTTTTAACATTGGCCTCACATCCGGTGGGATGAGTGGTGACACACATAAAACCGCGCACACGAGGTTTGATAATCATAAAGCGTCCTTATTCGGTGATAAAACGGGTGACAAACGCCGGATATTATAGACGCCTTGCGTGAGTAAACCACCCCTTTATAATGCCTTCTTGACTAATTATCCGGCACGTCCCTAACTACCATGACTAAAGTCACACTGGCCTATGCCACCCCCAGCGAATGGACCGAAACGGTATTGGCCGATTTTGACCGTTTTTTACTCGATCATGCCGCCGCTGAAAAAAAAGCCTCCGGTATGGCTGTATCGATGCTCTCTCACTACCCCGACCGGGTTGAGCTGGTTGAAGCTATGGCTGATCTCGCGGTTGAGGAAATGACTCACTATCGCGAGGTGGTAAAGCTTATCCATAACCGAGGCCAGCTGACCGCCAAGGATGATAAGGACCCTTATGTTAATCAATTCCGTAAAGCGCTGCGCAATGGCGCCGAAGAATATTTTCTGGATAGGTTATTAATAGGCGGCATTATAGAAGCACGTGGTGCGGAACGCTTTGGGCTAATTGCCGAGGCGCTGGAGCCCGGTCCATTAAAAAAATTTTATACCTCGATTACCCGCTCGGAACAACGCCATGAGGGTTTAATGGTCGATTTAGCTTTATTGTATTTTGATCGAGCGGAGGTGATGGAACGGTTGCAACAATTGATTGATATTGAAGCCGACATTATCGCTGCGCTGCCATTGCGCGCTGCACTGCATTAGCCCGCATGAAGGCTCTTAAGCAATATTTAACCACTTATGCCGAACCGGAAGTTGAACAGCTGGAAGGTTTTCCCGCAGAATTTTCTCAGGGCATAGTCATTCCCTTTTATCAAGAACAGCCAGCAGCCCTGCAGCGGTTTTGTGATTTTGCTGCATTCCATAAAGCGTGTTTACTGATCGCCGTTATTAACCGTCCCGAATCGGATCACGATATCCAATGGGCGAAGACCTTATTAAAAACAGCTGCGATCAAGCAGGGGCAGGCGTTGTGGCAATCCGCAAATAAAAATCTAACACTAATCGAACTAGATAATCACTCGGCTCTTTTACTGGTTGACCGTTGCCTTGATGGCATACCCATTGCCGATCATCAGGGTGTTGGGCATGCCCGAAAAATAGGTGCCGATATACTTTGTCAGCTGATTGCACAAGACAAGGTGCAGTCACCCTGGATAGCGAACACCGATGCCGATGCCATACTACCTCACAACTATATAAAAACTCTGGCAGAATATACTGCGCCAGTTGCTACAAAAACTGCCGCCCTGGTATTTCCCTACCAACATATTTTTATCGACAATACGCCCAAGCTACCCACTCTATTGTATGAGTTTGCGCTGCATTATTATGTCGCCGGATTGCAATGGGCCGGATCACCTTATGCTTACCAAACGCTGGGAAGCACTATTGCTGTCAATTATTATCATTACACTATGGTGCGAGGTTTTCCCAAACGCTCAGCGGCGGAAGATTTTTATTTACTCAGTAAACTCGCTAAAACCGGTGCAATTGTTTCGCTGCAACAACCATTGATTGAACTGCAAGCCAGAGAGTCCACCCGCGTCCCTTTTGGTACCGGCCCTGCGGTTATAAAACTGGCCGATCAAGATGACCTCTTATCCATGCCGCTTTATCATCCTGATAGCTTTGCTTATTTAAAATTTTTCTTGCAACTATTACAGCAACTTTCAATACAGCGCTGCGATATTGCCACCGTTTGCGAGCGCATTGCCCAACCCATCAGCATCGATATTTCCTTATTGCTCAATATCGTCAACAAGCTGCAACTACATCAGGCTCTGCAACATTGTTATCAGCAAGGCAAAACACCCGCCATCCGTCTGCAGCAATTACAGCATTGGTTTGACGGATTTAAAACGCTGAAGTTTATTCATTTATTGCGTGATCAACAGTTAGGAACCGTTAGTTATCAGCGGTGGCTAAATGGGGCTTATCTATTTTCTGGCAATGATGCTATGGCGAGTTTGAGCCGGCAGATTGCTAGCGAGTGAACCAGCTATTTAGTCTGGAGCGGGTTCAAGTTATACTGACTGACTCTATAGTGGACTCGATGTCCACTTTTTTTTAACGGTGTAAATTGGCCATGAGCAAACGGGTTTTATTAATCAAACCAACGTCTATGGGCGACTTGATGCATGCCCTACCCGCGCTAACTGATGCCGCCAACGCTATCCCCGGTATTCAATTTGACTGGGTAGTGGATGAAGCCTTTGCCGAGGTCCCCGGCTGGCACCCCGCCGTCAATCAAATTATTTGCAGCGCCCATCGCCGCTGGAAGAAAAATCTCCGCCAGTCATTATTTGGCGGGCAATTAAGCAGCTTCTACCAACAGCTTAATGATGCTGATTATGA